>PLSK01000049.1 GCA_003165155.1 Mycobacterium sp.
TCGACGATCACCCAGATCTTCCCGCCGCAGCGCCGCGGTGTCGCGATGAGCGTGTGGGGGGCTACCGCCGGCGTGGCCAGCCTGGTGGGACCGCTGGCCGGCGGCGCGCTGGTCGACGGGCTGGGCTGGCAGTGGATCTTCTTCATCAACGTTCCCATCGGCATTGCCGGCCTTGTGTTGGCGGTCAGGCTGTTGCCGGTGTTACCCACCCAGGCACACCCGTTCGACCTGATCGGCGTCGGGTTGTCCGGGGTGGGCATATTTCTGATCGTCTTCGGGCTACAGCAGGGCCAGTCCGCCCACTGGGAGCCGTGGATCTGGGCAATGATCGTCGCAGGCGCGGGTTTCATTTCGGTGTTTGTGTACTGGCAGTCGGTCAATACCCACGAGCCGCTGATTCCGCTCAAGATGTTCGCCGACCGGGACTTCGGCCTGTGCAACGCCGGGGTGGCCGTTGTTTCGTTCGCGTTTACCGCGATGATCGTGCCGCTGACGTTCTACGCGCAGGCGGTGTGTGGGCTGTCGCCGACGCGGTCGGCCCTGCTGCTCGCTCCGATGGCCATCGCCAGTGCGGCGCTTGCGCCGTTTGTCGGCGTGCTCGTCGACAGGTACCACCCGCTGCCCGTGCTCGGTTTCGGCTTTTCGATGCTGGCAATCGGGCTGACGTGGCTGTCGTTCGAGATGGCCCCCGACACACCGATCTGGCGGTTGGTGCTGCCGTTCGGCGTAATGGGTGTCGGCAGCGCATTCGTGTGGTCACCGCTGACGGCCACGGCGACGCGCAACCTGCCTCCACACCTGGCCGGCGCAGGCTCTGCGGTGTACAACTCGATCCGGCAGCTTGGGGCGGTGTTTGGGAGCGCCGGCATGGCCGCGTTCATGACATGGCGGATCGGTGCCGAAATGCCGCCCTATGCACCGGCGGCGGAACGCGGGACCGGTTTGGAATTACCGGCTTTCGTGCGCGAGCCGTTCTCGGCAGCGATGTCGCAGTCGGTACTGCTGCCCGCGTTCATCGCCTTGTTCGGAATTGTCGCGGCGCTGTTCTTGGTCGGCTTCACGCCTGCGCTGACCCGTGAGCCGCGGGCCGCCGAGCTGGCGGGCCAATTGCCCGATGACGGCGTCGACGATGACTTCGACGATTACGTCGAGTTCATCCTCCGTCGCGAACCGGATACCGGCGTCCGTCCGGATGCCCAGATCGGATCGGCTTTCGAAGACGACTGCGACACCGATCCGCGACAGGTGCGGGTCCAACAGCCGCGCCCGGCACCTGCCGACGTATGGCGCAGTGACCCGGTCGATTCGTGGCGCAGCTTGCTCGCCGAGCCTTCAGGACCCGAGCAGATTGGCCTCGTCAACAACAGTTCTCGTATCGATGACGGGGGGCGAGTCCGTCCCGTCGCCGAATCTTCGCCGCGTGCGTTCGAGGCTGCCCGGCACGACGATCGGCGCGCGCCGCCGCCAGCAGCTGACCGCCTCAATTCCCTGCGCCGTCAGATCGCCGAACGCCAGGCGCCACCCCGGAACCGCCATTACCGTCCCGATCCGGACGAACCTGCCAGCGGCGGCCGGCATAGGTCGGGTGGGTAGCGCAGTCAGTCCGGCGCGGGGGTCGTCAGCTGGCCTCAGTCAGCGCCAGGAACGCCCCCAGGTCGATCAGGCCGGCGGGCGTGGCGGGCAGGTAGTCAACGAGTGTCTCCGAGCGCACGATCACCGCGGCGTACTGGGCGCGGCTTATCGCGACGTTGAGCCGGTTCCTGTTCAGCAGGAACGAGATTCCGCGGGGTACCTCATCGGCGGACGAGGCCGTCATCGAGATGAAGACCACCGGTGCCTGCGTTCCCTGGAACTTGTCGACGGTTCCGACTCGGACGCCGCTGAGCCCGGCCGTCGTTAGTACCCGACGCAGCAGCGCCACCTGGGCGTTGTACGGCGCCAGCGCCAGCACGTCGGAGGTGGTCAGCGGCCGGGTGCCGTGTTCGTCGGTCCACGACGCGCCGAGCAGCTGCTTGATCTCAGCGGCGATCGCGTCGGCTTCCTCCGGGCTCTCGGTCGAGTTGCCATGGTGGCCAACGGGTATCACGCGCACACCGGGCTGATACCCATCGAGGCGGCGCGCGGCGGTGCGCTCGGTGTGTGAATGCAGCCGGCCCTCGTAGGACAGCGCGGAGACCGCGGCGCAGACCGCCGGATGCATTCGGTAGGACCGGTCCAGGAAGTAGCCGCGCTCGTCGGGCAGCGTGGCGTGACCGTCAACCAGCCAATCCAGCGCCGAGGTGTCGACCGGTTCGGGGTGCGTGCCCTGACTGACCTGCGGCAGCTGCTGTGGGTCCCCGAGCAGCATTAGGTTCGCGGCCGCCGGTGCCACGGCGATGGTGTTCGCCAGGCAGAACTGGCCCGCCTCATCGATCACCAACAGATCCAGGCTGCCCGGGGGAACCCGGTCGGTATTGGCGAAATCCCATGCAGTACCACCGATCACGCAGCCCGCGTTGTCGGCAATGAACGCGGGGTATTCGCTCCCGTCGATCTCCTGCCAGCGCGGAGCGTTGTGGTCGCAGCGTTTCTTCGCGACCCGTTGTGGATCCAGTCCGGCATCGATCACCCCGCCCAGCAGGTTTTCCACCGTGGCGTGCGATTGCGCCACCACCCCAATGCGCCAGCCGTGGTCGACGATCAAGCTTTTGATCACCTGCGCGGCGGTGTACGTCTTGCCGGTTCCCGGCGGCCCGTGCACCGCCAGGTAAGACGAGTCCAACTGCACCACCGCCGCGGTGATATCGGCGGTGGTGTCGGTGCCACGGGGGAGCGCAATCCCGCTGCGGGTGCGGGGCGCGCGGCGCAGCAGAATGTCGACGACAGCGGTGTCGGGCAGTCGCGGCAAACCGGCGGCGACGGCGGCGGCGGTCGACTCGATCGATTCCCGCAGGGCTCTAGTCGGCACGGGCGGTCCCGGGGTCAGCGCGAACGGCAGTTGGTGAAATGCGTTGCCGTCACTTCCTACTCGCTCGACGATGACCACCTCGCTGGGCGCGTTCGGATCGTCGGCCTCGACAACCGTGGCCCGGCCGGCGGCGCGCCGATCCGGACTGTCGGCCATGCACGGCGGAGCCGGGGGCTCGTAGAGCGCAAACACGTCCGTCGTCAGGTCGCCCCGGGCCAACTCACCCTTCAACCGCACGCGCCGCTGTAGCTTGCGCGCCCGCGGAGGGGTGTGCCAGTCGACGGCCACCGACGCGCCATCGGCAACGAAAACGTTTGTGTTGTCTGCCCACTCGTCGACCGGGAAGTTGAGCCGGTCGAAATGCGCCCACCAGAAAGGTTTGTCTTCTCGCCGGTGGTAGCCGCGTGCCGCGGCCAGCAACGCGACCGCCGTCTGTTCCGGTGTGCGGTCACCGACGCGTGCATCGCCGGCAAATGCGGACAGGGTCAGCGCCAGCTGGTCGTCGTCTTCGACGGTGTTGCCCTCGGTAACCGGTTGGGCGCCAATCGGTGTGATGCCGGATTCCCAGGCGCGCACCAGCAGCCAGTTGCGCAGTTCCCGGGTGGACCGGCAGTCGTAGAGGTTGTAGTCCTCGATCTCCTTGAGCACTGTTGCGGCCTCATCGAGGCGGCCTTCGGTCTGCAGCTCGCAGCACCTGGCATAAGAGGTGATCGAATCGGTGGCGGTGGTGACATCACCAGCGCGCAGCTGGGTTCCCATGTAGAGCGGCTCCAGCGCCTTGAGGCTGAATGACTCCACGCCGACGCGAATGCTTTTGCGCACCAATGGATAAAGGTCGACTAGTATCCCGCTGCGCAGGAGCTCGTCGACCTCGTCCTCGCCGACCCCGTAGCGTCCGGCCAGCCACAGCAGGGCGGTCTTCTCGTACGGCGCGTAATGGTAGATGTGCATATTGGGGCGACGCTTGCGACGCTTGGCCACCATCGCGAGGAAATCGATGAGCGCCTTGCGCTCGTCCACCCGGGTGTGCGCCCACAGCGGGCGAAAGCTGCCCCCTGCCTCCAAGACGCCGAACAGATATTCCAAGCCCCACTCGCGGCCGTCGGCGGTCCACAGCGGATCGCCTTCGAAGTCGAAGAACAGGTCACCAGGATCGGGGTCCGGCAACAGTGCAAGTGGCTGCGCATCGACGATCTCGTACTGCGGGATACCGCTGTCACGTTGCAGAACCTGGAGTTTGGCTTGCGCGGTGAGCTTGCCCAGTGCGTTGGTCGCCAGGCCGGTCACGGTGCCGGTGTGTCGGGCCAGCTCGGCGACCGTGGTGACTCCGGCGTCAACGAGCTTTTCGCGCTGGCTGAGTCGCATGCCGGCGACCAGCAACAGATCGTCGCGGGCACGCAGTTGTTCGGTGCATAGCGGGCATCGAAAGCACGCCCGCACGCCTTCGTCTTCCCAGCGCACCGGGGTGTCGGCGGCGTAGTGGTTGTCAAGCAGGCGCTGCAGTTGTGCGCGCTGGGAACGGTAGACGGGGATCAGGTCGCCGACCCGGTACCGCACGATCGTCCCGTCGCCCAGTTGCAGCTCGGCCTCCGGCGCTACGGGCACGCCCATCTGGGCCAGCGCGTCGGCGTAGGCCGCCAGCTGCAACAGTGCGGTGGTCTTGGGTGAGCGAGCCAGCTTGGTGTCGGTGACTCGGTATTGGTCGCCTTCTCGAACCAGGAAGTCGGCGAACCCGACGAAGCGCCCGTCGAACATTGCGGCCTGATACACCACGGGGGCGCACTGGGCGATGGCGCGATCGGTGGCGTCGGCGGCGGCAGCCAGCCCGGCGAGCGTGTAGGCAGGACGGCCAATGACCGCGACCTCATCCCCGAACTCTTCGCGAAGCTGATCGAGTTGGCGTCGCTCATGTTCGTTACCGAGAGCGGCGGTTCGCGCGAGCAGTTCGTCTTCGACGACGACCGCAGGGCCCCGGCCAAGTTTGGCGTCGAAGGCCCGGAGCAGCGCGTATTCGCATTGGGCGGAGGCGGCGAGATCCGACGCGCTGTAGACGATGCTCTGACCGGTGACGAACACAGCAGCGACTGTAGGCGAGGGCCCTGACGGGGAGCGTTGGTAACCGCGTTCGGTGCGAACGCTGGGTGATCGGGGCGGGCCAGCACGATGGCGGCGCGCGTCCGGCGGGCGGCGCCGATGGTTAGCTGTCGGGACAACGTGGAACCTGTCCGGGCAGTTTGAACACCCATCGCTTAACTAATGATTATGGCAAGAATGAAATTGACGCACCTGAATAATATCGAGGCTAATTAACGCGCCTAAATAATATCGCGCGCTGCCGAAACGAATTCGCCCAACCGATGTCGGACTCATCAGTCGGTACACCTGTACCAATGTGTGTTTGGTGCGCAAAGATGTATAGCCAGACTTGCCAACCGATTTCGCCTGTTCGCCACCGCTATTGCGGGGGTCACTCAGCGGAGCCTGGCATCCGTAACTTCTCGCTATGCCGCTCGCTATAGCATTGGATCCCGGACGCAGTTCTCGGAAATGAAATTCCCTGAGCGGATCTCTTTTGGAAATCGATTTGAAGCCGTAGAGTCCCGCCTGTCACGTCACCGCCCCCCATGGATCGGGAGTTCTGGATGTCATCTTTCGTGGTTGCCACACCTGATGTATTTGCCACAGCGTCGGAGAATCTGACAGGGATCGGATCGGCGATCAGCCAGGCCCACGCGGCCGCCGCCGCTTCGACCACATCGGTGTTGCCCGCCGCCGAGGATGAGGTGTCGGCCGCGATCGCGCGGTTGTTTGGTGGCTTTGGCCAGGAGTTTCAGACCCTGGGTGCGCAGTCAGCGCTGTTTCATCAGCAGTTTGTGAGTGCCTTGAGCTCGGGCGGGTTCGCGTACGCGGCCGGGGAGGCTGCCAATTCGTCGCCTCTGCAGAGCTTGGAGAACCTGCTGCTTCACCCCGTCCAGGACCTCACGGGGCGCCCACTGATCGGCAACGGCGCGAATGGGGCGGCCGGCACCGGGGCGGCTGGCGGGGCTGCCGGATGGATTGTCGGCAATGGTGGTAACGGCGGGTCTGGCGTGACCGGCACGGGCGCCGGTGGTACCGGTGGGGCCGGCGGGGTGGCAGGCCTGTTCGGCAATGGCGGGGTCGGTGGGGCCGGCGGGGCGGGCGCGACCGGCTTCGCCGGCGGCATCGGCGGAGCGGGTGGTCTCGGGGGGCTCCTGGGCGGCTTCGGCGGAGCCGGTGGAATCGGCGGTGCCGGTGGCGCCAGCACGGTCTCGCTCGCTGCCGGGCACGGTGGGGCTGGTGGGGTTGGCGGCGCTTCGCAGGCTGCGTTCTGGGCCGCGGGAGCCGGTGGCGCTGGTGGGGTCGGTGGAGCGGGAACCGCGGCGGGCAATTCGGGCACCTCCGGTGGGATCGGTGGCCACGGCTTCGCGGCCGGCGGTGTGGGCGGCGCTGGCGCTGGCGGCGCCGGCGGTGCAGGCGGCGCCGCCCACGGAGTATTCGGCCAAGGCGGTGCCGGCGGCTTGGGTGGTGACGGCGGGCTCGGCAGTGCTGGCGGGAACGGCGGCAACAGTACGGTTATCGCTCAGGCCGGCGGTACCGGCGGTGACGGCGGCAGTGGCGGCGGCGCTGGTGCTGGCGGCGCGGGAGGGTCAGGCGGACTATTCGGGTCCGCCGGCCATGCGGGTGGCGCCGGTACCGGCGGTCAAGGCGGTCAAGGTGGCGTCGGCGGCACCGGCTTCGGCGGCGGCACCGCCGTTCTGGCCAGTCAGGGTGGTGCCGGCGGCAACGGTGGTGCCGGCGGTGCCGGCATTGGTGGCAGCCACGGCGGTGTCGGCGGAACCGGTGGGGCTGGCGGTAAAGGCGGCGCCGGCACGAGCACATTGACCGATCCGTCCTACACCTTCAATTTCGGCCAGGACGGCGGCACCGGCGGCACCGGCGGCACCGGCGGCAACGGCACCAACGGCGGCGCGTTCGGCGCCGGCGGCATTGGCGGCGCCGGCGGGACTGGTGCCAGCATCGGCACCGGTGTGACCGCAGGCGCCGGCGGGGCCGGCGGGACCGGCGCCGCGGGCACTGCGTCCGCGGCCGGCTTCGGCGGTGGCGGCGGTGGCGGCGGTGGCGGCGCTCTGGTCCAAGCGACAACCGGTGGCATCGCCAGCGGCACCGCCACCGGCGGCACCGGCGGCACCGGCGGTGCCGGCACCACCACCGAAGCCGGCGGCACCGGCGGCACCGGAGGCGCTGCTTCGATCTCCGCCACCTATACAGGCAGCACCGCCGTCGGCACCGCCATTGGCGGCAACGGCGGCAACGGCGGTACTAACGGCGGTACAGGCGGCGGCGGCGGTCAGGGAGCGGTCTTTACCTGGGGTAACGGTGGCACCGCCAGCGGCACCGTCACCGGCGGCACCGGTGGCAACGGCAGCAACGGGGGTGTCGGCGGACACGGTGACTGGGCCGAAGTCGCCGCCTTGACCAACAGCACCGCTATCAACGACACCGCCTACGGCGGCAACGGCGGCAACGCCACCGGCGCCGGCAGCATCGGCGGCAACGGCGGCAGCGACACCGGCCAGCCCTACGACCCAATCACCGACACCGGCGGCGGCGGCGCCGGGGTCCGAGGCGGCTACGGCACGACTACCGGTGGCAACGCGAGCAACGACATCGTTCGCAGCGGCAACGGCGGCGACGCCACCGCCGGGGGCATCGGTGGTCACGGTGGTCAGGGCTTCATTACGTCTGTAGCAACGGGTAGCTCGGTTACCGGCTCCTACGCCACCGGCGGTAACGGTGGCGCGGCCAGCGGCCCCGGTGTCACCGGCGGTATTGCTGGTGACGCCCAGACCTCCTCTGTAAACGGGAGCGTCACCGACAGCTCCGCGACCTCCGGCAACGGTGGCGCCGGTAACGGCGGTAACGGCGGTGACTCCGGTTTCGTGTGGACGTACAACTTGGGCAACGCCGGCACGACAATTGCGGGTGACCACGCATTCGGCGGCAACGGCGGTGCCGGCGGCGTCAACGGTACGAACGGTGCGGTTGGCGGTAACGGTGGTGCGACTGTAGGGAACACCTATAGCGCCTCAATCGAAACCACCGGCAGCGCCAACTCCAGCGGCCTCACCGTTCAGGGCGGCAACGGTGGTAACGGCGGTGCTGGCGGCACCAACGTGAACCTCGCCCACAGCGGCCAAGGCGGCAACGGCGGCAACGGCGGGACCGTCAATCTCAACCCGATCGGCAATGTCAGCGGCAGCGCCATCGGCGGTAATGGTGGCACCGGTGGCGCCGGCGACGTCTCTGGCAACAGCGGCGGTGCCGGTGGTACCGGTGGTGTCGGGAGCGTCTCCGCCGACGCATCCAGCAGTGCCGCCGGTACCGCTACCGGCGGTAACGGCGGCAATGGCGGTACCGACGGTGCTACGGGTGGCGTCGGCGGCGCTGGCACCGTCGAAGCCACTAACGGCGGCACTGTCACTGGCGGCACCGCCACCGGTGGCACCGGCGGGGCCGGTATCAACGGCGGCACCGGCGGCGCCGGCGCCTATGGCAGCGTTTCCGCCGATGGCGCGGGCAGCTCCGTCAGTCACGGCACCGCCATCGGCGGGGCCGGCGGCTCCGGCAACGACGGCGCCGTCTCTACCGGCGGCGCTGGCGGCGCCGGCGGCTACGGTGCTGTCGAAGCCCTCAACGGCGGCGCCGTCACCAACGCCACCGCAACCGGCGGCGCCGGCGGTTACGGCACCGGCACCGGCAGCCATGGCGGCGCCGGCGGAGGGGCCTCGGTTGAGGCCTACGGCACGGGCACTGCCGGCAGCGCCACCGCTACCGGCACGGCCACCGGCGGCGTCGGCGGTAACGGCACCAACGGCGGCACCGGCGGGGCCGGCGCCGGTGGCTACATCTTGGGCGGAGATGGCACCGGCACCACCGGCAGCGCCGCCAGCGGCGCCGCCATCGGCGGCGCAGGCGGCGACGCCGATGGCGCCAGCAGCATCGGCGGCGCCGGTGGCTTCGGCGAAGTCGAAGCCGTCGGTCCGGATAGCTCCGCTGGCGGCACCGCCACCGGCGGGGCCGGCGGCTACGCCCTCCGCGGCGGCACCGGTGGCCAGGGCGCGGCTGGCATCGTCGATGGCGGCTTCGGCAACCTTGGCGCCACCCACGGCTCTGTCTCCAACGGAACCGCCACCGGCGGTGCCGGCGGCGCCGGCTTCGATGGCCACCTCGGCGGCAACGGCGGCGAGGCTGCCATCATCGCCCAGAACCCCGGCGGCACGGGCCAAAACCCCACCGCTAGCGGCACCGCCATCGGCGGCGCAGGCGGCGACAGCGGCACCGGAGCACACGGCGGCAACGGCGGGAGTAACTCCCTCAGCAGCGCCACCGGCAACGCCGGCCAGGCCTGGGTGCAGGCCCTCGGTGACGCAAATGTCTCCGGCAACGCCACCGGCGGGGCCGGCGGGGCCGGCGGTGACGGCACCGTTGCCGGTGCTCAGGGTGGGGCCGGCGCGGCCGGTGGCTTCGGCCACGTCTACGCGAGTTCCGGCACCGTCGATGCTAACGCGACCGGCGGCGCCGGCGGGGCCGGCGGCACCGGTGGCGCTACTAGCGGTGCCTACGGCGGGGCTGGCGGCGCCGGTGGCACCGGCAACGCCGCGTCCACCGGTGACGGCATCGGCGGCGATGGCGGGGCCGGCGGCGACGGCAGCCTCACCGGCACCGGCCACGGCGGCACCGGCGGCACCGGCGGCACCGGCACTGACGGCACCGCCGGCACCGGCCACGGCGGCACCGCCGGCACGGGCAACACGAACGGCGTGGACGGCCAGAACGGCTCCAACTTCCCGTGACAGTGGGCCACTTCGGCGCCGACGGCCTGCCCTGTCGCGGATGGGCGATCGGTCGGTCCCGGCGTTGTGGCGAGTGCATAGCGGCGGTCGCTGATAGGTCATCCGCCCACGGTGGTGTTTTCGGGGGTTGGCTGGTGTCCTCTGCAGGTCAGCGAGCAGAGGTCCGTGGGCTGTTGTGTCTCATCATTGGGTGAAGGATTTGCTGGAGCGCCCTTCGGCCACGGTCGGTTTTTGCCTGCAACGATTCCGCGGTGGCGGTGGCAATGATCGGCTTCGGGCCGTTGTCGTGCGGAGACGGGTCTTTGTTCGCCGTCCGGCCGTGGGGAGTGCACCGGTGGGTCCCCGACGACGAATGTCGGCTATCCCGGTACGAGGGGTATCGCAATGTCAACGTGCCGGGGCCACTCCAACCTGGTTTGGCGATATCACCAATGATGACCCCGTCGGCGTCGGCGCGCACCTGAGCGTAACCGCGGATCCGGCCGGCAGCCGGTGGCGATCCGCGGCATGCCCGGGAGTAGCGGGCGATCTCAACGCCGCATCGACACCCGGTTAGAAGTCTGCCGGCCGTGCAGAATTAGGCGCGCTGCAACCCCGCCGTCGGGACGACGACTCGCAGGCCGGTTCCGACGCCGTGGCCGGCCGGACTGCCGATGGCCGTATCGCCGATCCGGGCAGTGCCGATCAGGTCCGTTGAACGCTTGCCCGGTACGCGAAGCGCGCCCCACGCGCGATGCCAATGTTGGCTTAACCTCGATCCACCGACTGACCTGGTGTTTTAGGGGTGTCGGAATGAAGAAAGTGCCCTCTGAACTGGGATGATTGGTGTTCTCTAGGCATCAATCGGGTCAGTTCGGAAAGGCACTTCCGGTGCAAGTTTCGCATAGGTTCGCCGCGGAGTCCGCGGTGTTCGACGAGGGCAATCTCGTGTCGTGCGCTGGGCTGGTCCCGGTAATGGCATTGGCTGAGCAGACCGGGCTGCGACGCTTGCTCGGTGAGAAGGTCCACATCACGGCGCCGCGGATCAAGTCCGGGTCGGCGAACCCGGCACCCAAGCTGACGACGCTGATCGCGGGCATGTGCGCGGGCGCGGACTGCATCGATGACATCGACGTGATCCGCTCCGGCGGCATGAAGACCGTGTTCGGCAGCGTATATGCACCCTCGACGGTGGGAACGTTGTTGCGGGAGTTCACCTTCGGTCACGCCCGCCAACTCGAATCGGTGCTCCGCGAGCACCTGGTCGCACTGTGTCGGCGGGTCGACCTGCTACCCGGCGCCGATGAGCAGGTGTTCGTCGACATCGATTCGCTGCTGCGCCCGGTCTACGGTCACGCCAAACAGGGCGCCTCCTACGGGCACACCAAGATCGCCGGCAAGCAAATCCTGCGCAAGGGACTCTCGCCGCTGGCGGCCACGATCAGCACCCCGGGCACCGCACCGGTGATCGCCGGGATGCGGCTACGCGCCGGCAAGACCAGCTCGGGCAAGGGCGCCGGGCGGATGGTCGCCCAGGCCATCAGGACCGCCCGTGACTGCGGCGCCAGCGGGCAGATCCTGGTGCGCGGCGACTCGGCCTACGGCAACCGCAAGGTGGTGCGGGCGTGTCGGCGCGCCGGTGCCCGGTTCTCCCTGGTGATGACCCGCAACCCAGCCGTGGACCGCGCGATCACCGCGATCGACGACGATGCGTGGACCCCGGTCCGCTATCCCGGCGCGGTCCGCGACCCCGACACCGGTACCTGGATCTCCGACGCCGAGGTCGCCGAAATCCCCTACACCGCTTTCGCATCCACCCCCGATCGGATCACCGCCCGCCTGGTGGTGCGCCGGGTCAAGGACGCCCGCTTTGCTGATGCGTTGTTCCCGGTGTGGCGGTATCACCCGTTCTTCACCAACACCGACCTACCCGTCGAGCAGGCTGACATCACCCACCGCCAACACGCGATCATCGAAACGGTGTTCGCCGACCTGATCGACGGACCGTTGGCGCACATCCCCTCGGGCCGCTTCGGCGCGAACTCCGCCTGGGTGCTGTGCGCTGCGATCGCCCACAACCTGCTGCGCGCCGCTGGCGTGCTCGCCGGTGAACGCCATGCCCGGGCGCGCGGATCGACGCTGCGCCGCAGGATCGTCAACGTCCCGGCCCGGCTGGCCCGCCCGCAACACCGACCGATCCTTCACCTACCCACCCACTGGCCCTGGTCCAAACATTGGCTTGCACTGTGGGACAACACCATCGGACACAGCCCACCACTGCCAACGACAGCCTGACCAACGCCATCAAGGCCCGACCGGAGCACACGGGAACAGCTGGACAGACCAGCAGCCACCTCACGCCCACATCCCGACGATCAAGATCATCACAACCCAAGAACAGTCACCACGCTACGTCGGTGGATCGAGGCT
>PLSK01000223.1 GCA_003165155.1 Mycobacterium sp.
GCAAACCGGAACAACGAAATTCTGATGAGTCTGTTGGATGCGCACCATGGCCATGATGGCCCGCGACTCGGACGAAATCGCCGAGTGGGTCGGCTAGTTCTACCTGGATGGCTCTGGCGACGAGCCTGGGGTTGGCAGCGAGGCGGTCATACATCGGACCGCGCTGCGCGGTTGCGGTATCCCGCGGTGAGTGGCCGCACTGATCGCAGGCGCCAGCCGTTACCCCCTATGCGGCGGTGAGCTGGGTCAGGCGTCGGCGTTCCCGAAGGCTGTTGACGCCAAATGCCTTGCAAATTCAGTGCGTTCGACGACGTAGTAAATACGCGGGGGGGGGGNNGGGGGGGGGGGGGGGGGGCGTCGGCACCTGCTTCGCGGTCAATCCCGTTCTCCCTGTGGGGCTTCGGCGTTCTGTTCGAGTGCGGGTGGTTGCCGGCTGCCGTAGCGGCGGTGGAATTTCTCTACCTGTCCGGCGCTGTCGATGATACGGCGCCCGCCGGTCCAGAACGGGTGTGAATCGGAGGTGACTTCGACGACGACAAGTGGGTAGGTCCGCACCCCGCCTGGCGTCTCCCAGTCGATGGTGCGTGAACTGGTGATGGTCGATCGGGTCAGGAACATCGCACCGGTGGTGGCATCTTGGAAGACGACGAGGCGGTAATCGGGGTGGATGCCGGGTTTCATCAGCGGTCTCCGTCCTGGGTGCGGTGGGCAGGGGTGTCCTCGGCTTCGTCTGCTGGTGCTTCGCAGGGGTCTTCGTGCCAGTCGCCGAACGGGTCGTCGTAGTGGATCCAGTCCTGCGGCATGCGAAGCTCTTCGTCGGTGAGCAGCGCGCCGTTGAGGGCGTCGAGGATTTCGGCGGCGTGCGCGCCGTACACCAGGACGGTCATCGCCGTATGCCGATCGCCGTACTGGTCATCCCAGATCAGCTCGGCGAAGACGCGCCGCTCTGCGTCGATGTCGGCAAGCTCGGGGCCGGTCAGGGCGGCTAGCCATTTGCCGGCCGAACTAACGCGCAGTCCGCCGCCGGCCGATTCCAACCACATCGCCTGCTCGGGTTGGCTGGCCAGCCAGAGTCTGCCCCGGGTTCGGATGACGCCCTCCAGTAACACGTCCAGACACGCGTGCAGACGCTGTGGATGGAAGGGCCGTCGGGCAGTGAACTCGACTAGTTTGACCGGGCCCCGGGCATCCAAGGGTGGCTGTCCGACGAGCAGGGGACCGTGTGGATCGTCGCTTCGGCCTCGCCGCGCGTTGCGGTACAGATTGTTCAGAGCGTGCTCGATGTCGTCGGCGCCCACGCTAATCCGTGTGCGCGGTGAGAGGCGGCGCAGCACGGCTGCCACGATCGGGTTAGGGCGGTTGAGCACGGCCACGTCGGCGAATTCGGCCTGTCCGACCACCACCTGGGCCCCGGTGCGCCCGTCGTCGAGTCGGGCGTCGCCGAGCGCCTGGCTCAGCCACGCCGATGTATCGACACAGGTCACCACCGCGGCGACGGACACATCCAGGGCCGCGGGTCCGTCGACGTGGCCTGGCGCCACCCGCACCCGGACATGGTCGATGGCAAAGCAGATCGGTTCGGGTTCCAGCCACGGCGCCAGGTGCACCACGACGCGGTCGATGTCGTCGCGGCGGTGCAATTGCCGCAACAGCACCATTAAGTCGTTGCGGATAGTGCACGACACGCACCCGTGCGCGAGTTCGAGGCCAGTCTCGGCAGTCGTCAACACGCCCTGTTGCAGGGTCACCATCGTTCGGCGCACCACGTGACCGTCGAAACGGTGCTCGACCACGAGCGTGCCGGGGGTGCGTAGCAGCGCCCCCACGACCGCGTCGGTGTTGTTCTGGCCGACGACCAGGATGACGGGCGTCCTCCGCATCAGACTCCTTGTTGATAATCATTTTCATTAGGGCTACTCGTACGGTACCGTCCCCAGCAGGGCTTGTCGAAAATGATTTTCAATAAGGATCACGCGGGCCCGGGGAGGGAACAGTGTCTGCTCATTGCCAAGTGACCGCGCGGGTACCGGGTTTCGGTAACGCGGTCTCGCATTCACATCGCCGAACCCGTCGGCGCTGGTCACCCAACATCCAGCTCAAGACGTACTACCTGCCCTCGGAGGGCCGCCGGATTCGGCTGCGGGTCAGCGCGAAGGGCATCAAAGTCATCGACCGCGACGGCATCGAGGCCGTCGTGGCACGGTTGCGCCGCGAAGGGCAGCGGATCTGATGGCACGCAACGAGATCCGCCCCGTCGTCAAACTGCGCTCCACGGCAGGCACCGGCTACACCTACATCACCCGCAAGAACCGGCGCAACGACCCGGACCGGCTGGTGCTGCGCAAGTACGACCCGGTGATCCGCCGTCACGTCGATTTCCGCGAGGAGCGCTGAACATGGCCAAGAAATCCAAGATCGTCAAGAACGACCGCCGTCGCGCAATCGTGGCACGCTACGCCCAACGTCGCGCTGAACTCAAAGAGATCATCCGCTCACCATCGAGCACCGGTGGTCAGCGGGCGGCGGCGCAGCTCGAGTTGGCGCGCCAGCCCCGCGACGCCAGCGCGGTGCGCCTGCGCAACCGCGACGCGGCCGACGGGCGTCCGCGCGGGTATCTGCGCAAATTCGGGCTGTCGAGAGTGCGAGTGCGCCAGTTGGCCCATAACGGTCAGCTACCCGGCGTGCGGAAGGCGAGCTGGTGATGGCCAAGAAACCCCAGCGGCCTCGTCGCCCCGCGCAACCGGGCGCCCGGTCGCCCAAGAAGAACCTTCTCGCCAGCCTCGGGATCAGCGCGGTCGACTACAAGGACACCGCCGCCCTGCGCGTGTTCATCTCCGAACGCGGCAAAATCCGCTCCCGGCAGGTCACCGGTCTTAGCGTCCAGGAACAACGGCAGGTCAGCACGGCGATCAAGAACGCCCGCGAGATGGCGCTATTGCCCTACCCCGGACAGGCTGCTGGCCGCTGAAATATCTTGTGCGCCAAGAGATACCAGTAAGACAGACCGAAAGGATTGGAGAATGACACCACCTGGCTCTGACCTCGGCGAGGCCGACCAGGGCGCGGCACGTTGATCTCCTCGCGTCGGCCCACCGATCGGCCGTTCACCGTCATCGTCTGTACTGCCTGCGCGACCGACCACAACCTGTCGGTAATCGACGAGTTACGCCCCACCATCCGACGCTGTCCACACGCCATGCTCGTCATGGCCGCGTGCCTGCTCGGATCACTCACCTGTGCATCCCGCCCGACCGGATGCGGGGTCATGGCTCTGCTGCAGCCCTGCACAAANNTGACGCGGCGGTCCTGCGGGATTGGCTGGAGCTGGGGCAATGGGAAAGCACCCCACTGCCAAGACAGCTCACCGGGCATCACCTCGGGGCTCGCCGCGCGATTCTCAGCAATTAAGGTCAGGGCAACGACGCTCACCGCCGGTTCAACCGTGCCGAAAGCCCTTTCCGGCGCGATCATGTGGGTCGGGGTCTAGGTCCAGGTAGGTGGCTCGCAGTCGGTCCCACAATTCCAGCTGCCCCCACGCAGGCTGATCGCGGATCTGCTGGTCATTGGTGAGGAACGGGTTCGGCAGCATCAGCGTCATCATCTGTTCGTCGCGCCCGTTATAGAGGCGCACGCCCCACGAGGAGGGGAACCCATCGCCGCCGATCCGGCGATATAGCTCGGCCCGCGCGCATTTGCGGATCCGTCCGAGCTCGGGTCCGCATTTCCCGATGCTCGCCGATGCACAGGTGAAAATGCCAGCGGCCGAAGTCCACCGTCACGTACCCGTCATACACCGAGATGAGCTTGGGCGCGTTCGGCGCCACCACTTCCCAGGCCGCCCCCTCCATGATGATGCCGAACCAGATGTCGTTCCAGTACTCGCCAAAGCAGACATGGATCAAATCCAGCAGGCTCTGCTCGTACGGCCGGCAGCGGCCAACGCTGCTCACGTCCGCCGTCTTCGGTCGCGACGATCGGGGGGTGACGGTGCTGACGTCGGTCATAACGACTCCTTTGTTGCGACCCCGCACGGGGACCATGTCGACTATGTGCATGAAGGGTGCCGGCACGCGGCTCGCGGCGAGCACTACGACGAGCACTGAGGTTGATGCGCATATAGCCGCGAAGTGCTTGTGCCCGTTAATGACACAGGCGTAGAGGTACTTTCGACGTAGCCGAGACCGGTCTCGGTGACGGCGAGGTCAGCGTGAATGACGCACCGGTCGATTCGTCCAATGATTGGACGGCAGCTCTTCGGCGGCGACCCAGACGGTCGACCAGATGGCGCAAGCGATGGTGACGATGAGGAAACTGGGCGGCAGGTTGAACATCGCTGATGCGCCCAGTCCGAGCCACACCGCGCACAGGCTGATCGCCGTCGAGATGACCATGGCCAGTAGCGGGCGGGGGGTAAGCATGATGGCGGTCGCAGCGGGAGTGACGACTAGGGCGAACAACAGCAGCGTGCCGACGGCTTGCACGGCCATGGTGACCGTGAGCCCGAGCAGCGCCATGAACATGATGGATAGAGCGCGCACGGGCACTCCTTTGGCCTGGGCGACCACGCCATTGATCGAGCTGAACAGCAGGGGCCGATAGATAACGCCGACGCTGAGCCCCAGCACTACCAGCAGGATCGTGAAGCTGACCAGTTGC
>PLSK01000341.1 GCA_003165155.1 Mycobacterium sp.
TACCTTCATCCACTTTGCGTGCTGGCTGAACATCGAGTCCACGATTCGATTGATTGCCTCTTAGCTATTTATCAGCCCGTGCCGCCCGGTGAGCAGATAACCTTCCAGCCAACCCTCACTCTGGTGCTCGCTGAGCATCGAATCGAGCACTCTGCCTGCGGGAGCGAGGAATTCATCGTTCTCGGCGGTGCGGGCCTCCCATTGGCGGTCGGTCACCTGAAAGACTGCGCCGAGCATGTTCGACAGGGTTTCGTCGGGGCCGAAGATCCGGAAGTTTCGCGCCTCGTCGTTGAGCGTGAGGATGTCGCGCAGAAATGTTCCGAGCACGCGGGTGTCTTCGGACAGCACCGCGCCGGGCGAGGCCACCGCCACCGCGTGGGCGCGGAAGTCGGGCATCCGCAGATCGTGCAACACCCCGCCGTTGGTGTGCGGGTTGGCGCCCATCCGCTGCTGCCCTTGGGGAGCCAGCGCAGCCAGGTCGGGCAGCAGCCGCCCAGCCTGATCGAACAACTCGGTGGGTTTATAGCTGCGCATCCAGCTGTCGAGCTGCTCGACATGTCCCGGATGGTGCTCGTCGACCAGCAGTGGCACCTGGTGTGCGCGGAAGGTTCCCTCGATCTGCTCGCCGTCGACTTTTTTGGGCCCGGTCCAGCCTTTCGGGGAGCGCAGCACGATCATCGGCCAGCGCGGACGGGTGGTGTCGCCATCGGTGCGCGCCTTGCGCTGGATNNCCTCGGGGTCGTCGCCTTCGACGTAGTGCGGTTCCCAGCCACAGCCGCGCAGGAACTGGTCGAGCTCCTCGGGTTCGATGCGGGCCAGCACGGTGGGGTTGCTGATCTTGTAGCCGTTCAGATGCAGGATCGGCAGCACCGCCCCATCACCGATCGGGTTGAGGAATTTGGTGGAATGCCAGGCGGTGGCCAGCGGCCCAGTCTCGGCCTCACCGTCACCGATCACGCACGCCACGATCAAGCCGGGATTGTCGAACACCGCACCGAACGCGTGACTCAGCGAATAGCCCAATTCGCCGCCTTCGTGGATCGATCCCGGAGTCGTCGGCGCCACATGGCTGGAAATTCCTCCGGGAAAGGAGAATTGGGTAAACAGCTTCTTCAACCCGGACTCGTCCTGGCTGACGTCGGGATAGATCTCGGTGTAGGAGCCCTCGAGGTAGGTGTTGGCGACCAGGGCCGGACCGCCATGTCCGGGGCCGGCAACGTAGAACATGTCCAGGTCGTACTTGGTGATCACCCGATTCAGGTGCACGTAGATGAAGTTCTGCCCCGGCGTGGTACCCCAATGCCCCACCACAAGCGGTTTCACATCCGAGAGCGCCAACGGCCGCTTCAACAACGGATTGTCATACAAGTAGATCTGGCCGACCGACAAATAATTCGCCGCCCGCCAATACGCATCCATCTTGTGCAGCAGCTCAGGTTCCAGTGTTCGGGTACGCGTCACGGAGTTTCCCTTGCTCGACACATCGTTGACGGTTTGTCGATGGAGTTCGTGGCTGGTCTGTGTCATAGCGCGGACTCCGTGAGCAGGTGTCATGGCGCGGAGTCGGTGAGCAGCCGGATCAGCTGGCGCTCGTCCACTGCGGTCCAGGCGCCGTGGGCGGCGAGCCACTGACGGGGATCGTCCTCGAGGCCAAGGACCGCAGCCGCGCGGGTTGCGCGCCGTCCCGGTGCGGCAACCGGCATTTTCACCGGGGCGGATCGCACCGCGCGATACATCACCCAGAAACTCCACCCGACCCACCACAGCAGCATCAGAGCGGCGATCATGGCCGGATGCCCGCTGCCGGGGTTCCGTTGCCCACCGCTGCCGGGACCGGAATCGGTGGCTGTGGCTCCGGCTCTGGCCGGGTTGCTGCACCGCTTTCGCGGGCCAAAAAGGTTCCGAGTTCGGCGATGGTCGACATCAACGGCGCCGGGAACACCACGGTGGTGTTCTTGTCCACACCCAGCTCGACCAGGGTCTGCAGATTACGTAACTGCAGCGCCAGCGGGTGCGCCATCATGGTGTCCGAGGCGTCGCCCAACGCGGCAGCGGCCATCGATTCACCCTCGGCGGCAATGATCTTCGCGCGTTTCTCCCGCTCCGCCTCCGCTTGGCGGGCCATCGCCCGCTTCATGCTGTCGGGCAGCTGGATGTCTTTGAGCTCCACCAGGGTGACCTGCACACCCCATTCGATGGTGGTCACATCCAGGATCGCGCGGATGTCGAGGTTGATCTTGTCGGTCTCAGAGAGCGTCTCGTCCAGGGTGTGCTGACCGACAACCTTGCGCAGCGTCGTTTGGGCGATCTGATCGATCGCGGAGTAGACATCCTCGATCGCCACCACCGACTTCACCGCGTCAACAACCTTGAAGTAGGCCACCGCCGAGACATCGACAGTGACGTTGTCGCGGGTGATGATCCCCTGGGATTGGATCGGCATCGTCACGATCCGCAGCGAAATCCGGTGCAGCACATCGATGAACGGAATGATCAGCCGCAACCCAGGTTGGCGTTCTCCGATCACCCGGCCCAGCCGGAACAGCACACCATTCTCGTATTGTTTGACGATCCGCACCGCCATCGCCAACACCAGCAGTACCAGCGCGACCACAACAAAGACGACGAAAACCAGCTCTTTCATCGCCGTGCACCTGTCGGTGAGCCGTGCGCAGCGGTGCCCGCGGCTACGTCATGCTCAACCGTCGCTGTTCGGGGGGGTGGTAAGGGGGCCGATCGAGTGGAGAAACTCTGTGGGGCAGTCATGGTGATCCTGATGTGCAAACGATCACCGGCGCGTAGGGGCCTCGGAGCCAATGCTCCTCAAGTTCCGCAGCGGACAGCTGAACTTATCCCGAACCAGCTGAGATTCTCAGCACTCCCAGGATACACCCGTGGTGACTAACCCGTCGAATCCCGTACGGTGTCGACTCGCCCGTCGGATAACTGACTCCGGCGCTCTGCGTGCAGCCCAGTGTTAACGAAAAGGCCTCTGCGCGAGCTAAAGCGGAGCCCGTCCAGTCCTCAATCTGAGGTCGCTGAGCCTTTCGATGCCCGCTGCGGGGCGGGGACGACGACCACGGGGCACCGCGAGTGGGACACCACGTGTTGGCTGATAGAGCCGAGCATCGCCCCGACGAATCCTCCGTGTCCGTGTGAGCCGACCACCATGATGTCGTTTTCGCCGACGCTCTCGAGCAGCACGTGCGCAGGGTGACCTTGCACCGTCTCCTGCGTGATTGGAACGGGATCCGTCGCGCTGTCCGGGTCGGATGTGGTGGCCTTACGGATAGCCGCGTCCAGCAGATTGTTCACCGCGGCAGCGACGTTGGCGAAGTCGTCCTGTGGTGCGCCGTCCTGCGGCTGATAACCCAACGGGAACATGCTGCCCATACCTGGGTCGACCCACGGCTCGTGGTACTCCCACGCAAGGACGGCGTAGATGGGCACCTTGCGAGCCCGCGCCTCTCCGAATGCCCATAGCAGGGCGTTCGTCGATCCCTGCGACGCGTCGACGCCGACGACAATCCGCACGCTTTCGTGCGGCCCATCAGCAGAAGCAAGCGACTCCGAAGTTGATCGTCCAGTATCGGCCATAGGCTCAGTATGTGCTACGTCGGCACCGCGCTGTACCGACAACGCTTGCGCACCTCCCGGATGTCCGCGCCGCCTTTGCGTGGCCATGGACTCTGACTACTTCGAGCCTGTCGGCCCGGTCGCGTTGCGGTGGCCCCGGGGTTCGTCGGTGTGGAGGGCGGTTACCGCTTCGTCGACGGAGGCGAACAGGTGGTCCTCGCCCACCAGTCCTAGCAGCCCGCTTCGCCCCAGACTCCCGCGAACTGTGTTGCTGGTTCTTGCCATCGCGAAGGCAACCCCGCTCGAGTCGAGTTGGTCAAGCAACTGCCGCAGTGCACGTGCTCCGGTGTAGTCAATGTCCGTCATTCCCATCGCGTCGAGCACGACGAGCCTCAAGGCGTGATCCGACCGGTCGATTGCGGCGGTCATCTCAGTTCTGAAATCGGTAGCGTTGGCGTACCAGAGGGGTGTCGGGAACAGCACCACGAGCACCCCGGGAACCTCGATGGCGTGTTCGGTGCAGTTGAGCGAGGCCCAGCTGGTGGTCGACGGGATGCGTCCCAGGACGTGCAGGTGGGGGCGGGCGCTGAGGCGGGTGCGGTCCAGAATGGCCAACGCGACCGCGACCCCGATACCCTGCTCGACGCCAACGAGGGCAACCGTCAGCAGAGTGACGAGAGCCAGTCCGAATTCGAAACGGTCATAGCGGGCGATGTCGATCAGATCGCGGATATGCATAATGCGGGTGGCGATGAAGATCAGAATCGCGGCCAGGGTCGCCACCGGCAGGTCCTCAAGCAGAGCGAGGACAGGGATCAGCAATACGAGGGCGCCAGCCGCGGCGAGACCGGCAACTTGGGTCCGCCCCGACGCCGAGACCACGGCGGCGGTTCGCGGCGGGCTTGCGTCCACCGGAAACGCGCCGACCAAGCCCGCGACAACATTGCCAGCTCCGACACCGAGGAAGTCACGATTGACATCGACGTCGTAGCTGCCCTGGTCGGCGAAAGCGCGGGTCGTCGCCGCTGTCTGGCTGACAATCACCAAGGCGACCACCCCGGCGATCGGCGCGACGGCGCCCAGCGCCGACCACGACAGCCCATGCAGTCCGAGATGTGGTGCGCCGTGGGCCAAACCACCCAACACCGCCACACCGTGGGCATCCAGATGTAGAGCGCCGACGAGGATGGTCGAACCGATCAGGCCGACTGACGCCCCCGGCAACCGGCGATCGATCCGATCCGCGACGAACACAACGGCGAACACACCTCCCCCGATGCCCAACGCCCACCCGTTGACAAGGTGTAGTTCGCTGGCCGCGAGGCGAATACGGTGCACTGTGCCACCGTTGCCGGCCGGCAAACCGAGCAGGTCAGGTAGCTGGTGTACAACGATGATTACCGCAACCCCGCCAAGGAACCCAGTGATAATCGGCGTCGACAGAAATTCTGCGATCCACCCGAGCCGCAGCAGACCCACCAGGGCCACGATCACGCCCACCAGCACCGCGAGGATTCCCACCAACGCCACATAGTCAGGCGACACGGTCGACACCACAGTGGCGACGCCGACGGCAAACAGTGGGGCGATCGTCGAATCGGCACCGACCGACATCTGCGGGTTCGAACCCAGCAAAGCGAACATCACGCTGCCCGCCGCGAATGCGTAGAACCCCGTGATCGGCGGCATACCCGCAAGCCGTGCAGTGGCCAACTGCTCGGGCACCGCGATCGCCAACAACGTGAGCCCTGCGACCAAGTCGCCAACCAACCACGACGACCGGTAGCCCTGCAGCGAGGACAACAGTATCGACCGTGTCCCCGCACCCGAGTCGCGAACGCTGCCATCGGATGCATTGCTC
>PLSK01000159.1:0-2414 GCA_003165155.1 Mycobacterium sp.
CTTTGCCGCCCACGCCAGAGGTAACCAAGCGATCGCCCCTCAGCGGTTACCGCGACACATTGCGCTACGACACCGGCTTGCTCGGTAGCGCGTTGACGGGCGCGGTCAAATGGGCACCTCGCCTGGCGTCTGCGAGCGTTAGGCGGCCCGTTACGACGATCCGATCGGTTGCTGCCACCGCGGCGTCGGTCTACCGGACGGTTCGGCCGATAACCCGACCCGGATCTGCGCTGGTGACAGAGCGTGGGCTGATCCGGCGTCTCGGGGTGCACCAGGTTCCGATGCCGCAACTGCGAGAAGCGGCGCATCGGAGCGGTGGGGCGTTGAACGACGCGTTTGTCGCCGGCGTGGCCGGCGGCTTACGCCGATACCACGAGAATCACGGCGTCGAGGTCGGCGACTTACACCTCACGATGCCGATCAGCTTACGGACAAAAGCCGACGGCATGGGAGGAAACCGGATCACGGTGATGCGATTCGACGTTCCTGTCGGCGAGGCCGATCCGGCGGCACGTATCAAGTTAATCCACCAGCGCACCGGCGCGGTACGCGATGAAAGATCGCTGCCCTACACGCAGTTGATTGCCGGCGCTCTAAACCTGATGCCGCGGTGGTATATCGGTTCGGTGTTGCGCCACGTCGATTTTCTGGCCAGCGACGTTCCGGGTATCCCGGTGCCAGTCTTCCTAGGCGGCGCCCCGGTGCGCGCGCAGTATGCTTTCGGCCCCACGATCGGCGCGTCAGTCAACGTCACGCTGCTGACTTACGTCGACACCTGCGCTCTGGGCATCAACGTTGATACCACTGCGATACCCGACTACGACGTCTTCTATGACGCTCTCATTGCGAGTTTCGACGAATTGTTAGCGCTTGCAGTATGATTCGTGGCCTAATGCCTGTTGAGAAGCGGCTAGCCGCCGGTCTTCGGGGCCGGGCCCTGGTTCACTCCGCTGATGGTTTTGGGGCAATATGCGCTGGCTGCGATCGCCGTGAATTTCGCGGCTCCGTCGCCCTCGAACGCCGGGTTGAGCTCTTGTAGGTTCTTGACGATTTCCACGCCGGGCATTCCCCCGTCGACTAGATTGCACACCGCTTTGCCAGCGGTTATTGCGTGTTCGGGGTCCTGATAAGTCAGCCCGGCCGCTGTGAGTGCGGCGAGGAAGACTTGATCATTGCCATCGATATCGGCGCGGGCCGGGGGGGCCGTGCCGATCACAGCGGCGACACATGCCAGCGCCAAGACGAGTCTCATAACCCGGTGATTCTCCCAAATCAGTGGTGTGCACGCATCCGCTGCCGCCAACGGGGCCTTAACGACAACTGGCCAACGACTGCCCAGACGATGAAGTCCGGTCCCTCACCTCGTCCAAGCCGACGATTCGGCCGCGGTGCGCAATGCCGCGATAATTTGCTGTTCCTTCTCAAGGAAGCGCTCGGTGGGCGCCGGCACGGAGATGGCAACGATGTTATCGCTTCCAGCTCGTCGGGCGATGGCCGCCGCGGAAATCCCTGGGGTGTGTTCGCCCCGGTCGAAAGCGATTCCGGTGCGCCGGATCTCGGCGATCTGACGGCGTAGTGACTCGGCGAGCGCGGGGTTGGACCGGGCGATCGCGGCCCGGGCATCGGGATCGTCAAGAACCGCAAGTGCCGCTTTTCCGTTCGCGGTGACGTCCAACGGAAATCGGATACCGATGGCCGAAACCGCTCTGAGACGGTGCGACGATTCGATCTGGTCGACGAACCACATCCGCTGCCCACGAAGGATCGACAGGTCGACGGTCTCGCCGTCCGTGGCGCGCGCCACTCGCTCTATCGTCGGCCGAAAGATCGCCGAGATGTGCGCTGCGGCGGCGTTGCCGAATCCCAGCAGGCGCTCGCCGAGTGAGAAACGGCCGTGCGAGTCGACACTTGCCAACCCAACCTCGACCAAGCCCATCATTAAGCGGCGTGCGGTCGATTTCGCCAGGCCAAGACGCTCACCGAGGTCGACGAGCCGTAGCTGTCCGGGGTCGGCCGCGATTTCATCCAGCGCGGCGGCGGCTCGGCGCAACACCTGAATGCCGTCGTCGCGAATATTCGGTGAATCCCGTTCCGCGGGGCTCATCACTCCACTATAGTGATCCGTACACCGGATTACCAAGACCCGTAATGCGGATCAGGAGTTCAGATGAGTGTGCTACCGGCCGGACGGCATTTCTTCCGGGGCGACGACGGCTACGAAGCGGCCCGCCGCGGTACCGTCTGGAATCAGCGCGTGCCCGAGCGCTACCCGGACGTCATCGTTCACGCGGTCGACGCCGACGACGTCGTCGCCGCCCTGCGTTACGCCAAGGCCAATGGGCACAAGGTCAGCATCCGGTCTGGTGGCCACAGCTGGGCGGCCAACCACCTGCGCGACGGCGCTCTGCTGCTCG
>PLSK01000159.1:2500-13106 GCA_003165155.1 Mycobacterium sp.
CTCGACGTCGTAACCGCTGACGGTGCGAAGATCCACTGCGACGAAGACAATCACTCCGATCTGTACTGGGCCGCGCGCGGGTCCGGCCCCGGGTTCTGCGGCGTCGTCACATCTTTCTATCTCAGGCTGTACCCGCGGCCCGCCGCCTGCNNGGTGGCCACAGCTGGGCGGCCAACCATCTGCGCGACGGCGCTCTGCTGCTCGACATGAACCGCATCGATCACGCAACCATCGATACCGACAAGAAGATCGCAGTCGTCGGGCCCGGAAAGGGCGGCAGTGTGCTTATCGGGGAACTCGAAGCACAGAATCTGTTCTTCCCGGCCGGCCACTGCAAGGGCGTCTGTGTCGGCGGTTATCTGCTACAGGGCGGGTACGGCTGGAACAGCCGCATCTACGGCCTGGCTTGTGAGAACGTCATAGGTCTCGACGTCGTAACCGCTGACGGTGNNGCTGTACCCGCGGCCCGCCGCCTGCGGGACCAGCGTGTACGTCTACCCGATAGAACTCGCCGACGAGATCTACACCTGGGCCCGCAACGTCAGCGCCGAGGTGGACCGCCGCGTCGAAATGCAGATCGTCGCAAGCCGCAGCGTCCCGAGCATGGGGCTGGACAGCCCGGCCATCGTGTTCGCCTCGCCGGCGTTCGCTGACTCCGAAAAGGAGGCCGAAGAGGCGCTCGCGATTTTCGGGACCTGCCCCGTTGCTGACAAAGCGATCGTCAAAGTTCCTTATATGCCAACCGATTTACCCACCTGGTTCACCGCGGTGATGAGCAACTACCTGGACGACCATCGCTACACCGCAGACAACATGTGGACCTCGGCGTCCGCACAGGACCTGCTGCCCGGCATCAACAACATCCTCAAAACGATGCCGCCGCACCCGTCGCATTTCCTGTGGCTGAACTGGGGGCCGTCGCCCACCCGCCCGGACATGGCCTACAGCATCGAAGACGAGGTTTACCTGGCGCTCTACGGTGCATGGATGGACCCGGCCGACGACGAGAAGTACGGGGACTGGGCACGCACCAACATGGCCGCGATGTCGAACTTGGCGACCGGGATTCAGCTCGCCGACGAAAACCTGGGCCAGCGTCCGGCGCGGTTTGCCAGTGACGAAGCGATGGTGCGGCTGGACAAGGTGCGCGCCTCCTATGACCCCGACGGCCTGTTCCACAGTTGGATGGGCAGAATCTGATGGCCGCTGATCTGTACCTCGGCTACCGCGGCGACGATGCGCACACGCCGTTCGGCAAGTTCTTCAAGCCCCAGATGGCCGCGCTTCCACAACATGTTGTGGAGGCATTACAGCATGGCCCGCAGGGCGGCCGGGCTCTGTTGGGCTTCGACGACGCGGCCAGCGTCAGCGGTGACGGGTACCAGCAGACTGAGAACGGCTACGGGATTCTCGAAGACGGCAGCCTGCAAGTGTCGGTACTTACCGACATGCCCGGGGTTACCCCCCCGATGTGGGCGTGGTGGTTCGGCTGGCACGGCTGCGACACCCGCCGTTATAAACTGTGGCATCCGCGAGCGCACCTGTCCGCAGCTTGGAAGGACGGGGAGTGGGACGGCGACGGCACGGGGCGGCAGGGCGCCCGGCGTTACGTCGGCCGATGGTCGTTGATAAGGGAGTACATCGGCTCGACGATGCTGAATGGGGCAATCCAATTTGTCGCCCCGTCGGCCATGGGTCTGCCGCCCGACAGCGACGACGCAGTGGCGATCTGCGCACGCCTGGGGTCTGGTGACGTGCCGGTGGACGCGGGCTGGTTCATCCACCACATCCGGTCGACACGGGGCGGCGCCGAAATGCGTTCACGGTTCTGGATGGGCGGACCGCACATCGCAGTGCGCAACGCCCCGGGTGTTGCGTCGCGGGCAGTGCGTCCCATCGCATCGCGGATACTTGGCACCTCGGAAGCTACCGCCCGCAATCTGCTGGTGCACTGTGCGCAGGAGATGAATCACCTCACCGGATTCCTGCCGGATCTTTACGAGGCCTTTGGCGACGACTAAGTGCGCTGTGGAGGCAACTTAGACAGCAGTGCACCGCATTTCACGATTGACAGCAGTGCCTTACGTCAGGTTTCACCCAGCCGGCGCCTGCGCCTGGGCCGGAGCGATGACGACAAATGCCTCTACCGCTGTGGCCATCTCGAAGCCCTCGACCTCTACGCGCCACTCGTAAATTCCTGCTTCCAAAGGTATTCCAGCCGGAATGTTGAGGGTCAGCGGCATTCGAACCGCAGTTCCATGGATTGACCCGGGGGGCCGACCTGCCTCGGCCGCCGCCTCGAAGAGGATCCGTTGAGGTCCCTGCGGACCCGCCACTATCACCGGATCGCCGTCGGTGGTCAATAATTGGCATTTCAGCTTGTGCTGCTTGTTTGTCTCATCCCAGTCGATGTCCAGGAATAACACTAAAGTGAAAGCAGGAGTTGGCGTTTGGCACTGCCGCCAGCCCAGGCCGAGCGCGTTGACCTTGCCGGAAGCGGCATCGGCTTGGGCTGCATCCGCGAGCAACAGGCTAATCTTCATGCGGTCGCCAGAGCCAAGGTTGATCTGGCGTTTGTTACCGCGAGATCCTGCCACGTCATTGCTGCCGCCCCCGGGATTCACGAGATGCTTGCCTTGCTCTTATTCGCTGGATAATACGTAGGCCTCGATCTGTAGTGCTAGTCGGCACCTCGGCGGGGGCGGAGGTTGACTGGCGGGCTGACTGGCGGGGACGGCGCAAGCCTTGGCCGTGCAGGCGCTGCGGCGCCGATAGCCCCTGCCACAGCGGGTGCCCTTTACCCTCCGGCCGGCTTCGGTGTGACATTCAAGCGACGCGGGCAGATCAGCTGCTATTCGGCCAGCTGACGTGAGACGGTATAAGTCTATGCAGAACCACGACTACTTGACCTACGAAGGGTTCGGTCGCAGATTCTTCGAGGTAGCCGTTACCCCGGAACGTGTCGCTGCCGCGTTCGCCGATATCGCTGGGAGCGAATTCGCGATGGAACCCATCGCTCAGGGGCCCGGCGGGATCGCCAAGGTCAGCGCAAACGTCAAGATTGAAGAGCCGCAAGTCACGCGGCACCTGGGTGACGCCATCACGTTCGTCATCCACATTCCGCTGTCGATCGACCTGCTCCTCGACCTACGCCTCGACAAGCAGCGGTTCGGCGTGTCCGGAGACATCGCATTACGCGCTACTGCGCGCGCGGCCGAGCCGCTGCTGCTCATCGTTGACGTCGCCAAGCCGCGGCCATCCGATATCACTGTCAACGTGTCGTCAAAATCGCTGCGCGGGGAGGTGCTACGCGTCCTCGCCGGTGTCGACGGTGAAATCCGGCGATTCATCGCCCAATACGTCGCTGACCAAATCGATGCACCGCAGTCACAAGCCGCGCAAATCATTGACGTTGCCCACAAGTTGAACGAGGCCTGGCCGTAGGAGTCGAGCCGGGCTCGGCGCTACTGCTAGTCGGGGTGGCGCGGCAGCAACCGGCGCACCGGCCGGGTTTCGATGGCGTTGATCGTCAAGGCCCGGCGGCTGATCCGCCAACCCGAATCGGTCAAGTCGTACTCGTCGTCGTAGCGCAGATGCCAGACCACATCAATCAATTCCTCCGCGCGTTGACTCCAGTGATGCGCGATGCACGCGATGCGCCCGCGCGCACCGCCGCGAAGCGGGTCGTCGTCGTAGACCTCGCCGACGATTGCGTGCTCGGTACGCGTGGTCTGGGTGACCGCCCCGACCGCCACGGCGATGGCCTGCTGACCTCGATGCGTATGGATCGGTTCGAGCGTGGCGGGCGGTTCAGGAATTATCAATTCGGCACTGGCGGTGAAAAGCTTCGTCACAGCTCCGAATTCGCGGTCGTCGACACCAGCGGCATACCGGTGCACCAAATCGCCGAGGGCGGCCCGCTCATTCACCGAAAGGCTCACGGGATCAATGACAGTCGTTGNNGATGACCCAGCGATACCTCCAGGCCGGCCGGATCACGGCCCGCCGCCGACGCCTCTTCGCGCATCAGCGCGATCAATGAAGCGAGTTGCGGCCCGGCCACACCGAGCGGCTGGAAACCGTCGCCGAATCGCCCGGCGCGGCGGGCGGCCGCCCTGCTGTGGCCGCCGATATGCACTGGAAGGCGTCCGCATGCAACTGGTTTGGGGTAGCACATGACATCGTCGAAGTTGAAGAACTCGCCGTGATACGAGGCGCCCTGGGGTTTGTCGGCCCACAGTGCGCGCAAGACGGCCAGTTGTTCATCGGCCCGCCTGCCGCGGCTTTCGAATTCCACGTCGCACGCATCGAGCTCCTCCTTGAGCCAGCCAACGCCCACGCACAGCCGGAGCCGTCCGCCGGATAGCGCATCGACGGTCGCGGCTCGTTTGGCGAGCACGACCGGATGGTGATTGGGCAGTACCAGCACGCCGGTGGCCAACCCGAGGCGGCTGGTTTGACCGGCTAAAAACGCCAGCAGGTCGAGCGGGTCCGGGATGGGGCAGTCGGCCGTCAGCCCAACTCGTCCGGAGCTGTCGTAGGGATAAACGCTGTCATATCGGTTTACCAGGACGGTGTGCTCGACCACGACGATCGATTCGAAACCGCACAGCTCAAGATGGCCCGCAAACTTCACCATCCAGTCGGGGTCGGCGGTGACGCCGTCGGCGACCGGTACGACGACTGAAGTCTTGAGCGGGAGGTCCATGGCTGCTACCTATTTCTTGGGTGTTGTTGGTTGGGAGATAGGTTGTTTCGCTCACAGCCGCCGTTGTTTGGGTTGGCGGCTTGTGTCGTGGTGGGGCAGTTCTCCACCGTCCCGGCTCGCGCGATCAGGATCCGTTTGACCTCGGTGTGAGGGGTGTAGCGGGTGATGGTGCGGTCGGTGGCCCGGTCACGAATGTTCCGAGCCGCGTTGATCTCCGTGTCGTACACGATCCCTTGCTGCGGGCAATCCGCAGTCTGACAGTGAACTTTCTTCCCGCGACGGATACCGAGGTGTCCGCACGGATGTACTTGTTGTGAGGTGTAAGCCGGGTTGACCAACGCCACCGCAGAACCTCTGCGGCCTGGTACCGACGCCAAAGCGTCGGCCAAGAAGGTGCGCTGCCAGGCTGCATAGATGCGGCTGGCGGTGCGGCCGTATTTACTTTTTCCGCGCATGCCGGTGAGGTCTTCAGCCACGATCATGGTGGCGGTGTCGACCAGATCGTGGACAGCTTGGTAGACGACGTCTTTCGTGACAGCACGGTCGTGGTCACGTTGGCGCGACAGTTTGTGACGTCCCAGGTTGTGGCGATCGATACGCGCTGCTTTGGCCTGCGCAGCGGCGGCGACTCGGGTATCGCCGACCTCGGCGGCGGCCGCGGCTCGCGCGAGGTGGCGATCACGGACCCCACGAAGTGTGTTGCGGGCCTTCCCGCGCCCACGATCACGTTCGGCCCGGGTGGCGATCACGGCGTACTGGCCTTCGCCGAAACGGCGCCCCTCGGTGGTGGTGAAGACCTCGCTGACCCCGGCGTCGATCCCCTCCACCGGTGTGGGGTTCGGTTTCTGCGGCCGCACACTGGCGACCTGCCGGGCCGGGTAGGCCGCGGTCACCGACCAACCACCCTTGCCGTCCGGCGCAATCGCGATCGTCGAACGCGGCATCAAACGTTGCGGCAGTGGCCCCAAGTTCAGTGCGATCCGCTGGCCGCGGGTTGGAGTCATCACTGCCAGCCACACCTGCCCGCGGGCATCGCGAGCCACGTCATAGGAGCAGTTGTCGGCCACGATTCGCCCCGTGCGGCGAGGCCGGGGCACCTTGTCGGCGAACGCATCACGGCATTGGCGCGCGACAGCCATCCATCCTCGCGCCACCGGCCAGCCTTGGCCAAGGTCAACAACCTTCGCTTCTCGCCGTCACCAGCGCCGGCGGTACGCACCCAAATCTTAGGGCGGACCTCAGTCACGATCACCGCACGCTGCCATGCCCGGATCTTGTCCACCATGTCCTCGACCGTGGCCCGCCACAACCGTTGCGGTACAGCGAACTGTCTCGGGGCGTCCTCGGCCATCAGCCGATCTCGCACGTGACGCTTGGACAGCTGCGCCGTCTTGGCCCCGCCAAACCGCGACCACACCACCGCCCGAACCTGATCCAACTCCGCACCCATCGCAGCCAACACCGCAGCCTTACCCGCATTGACCTCACCCACAACAACCAACCGCCGCGCCACCACCCCCGTCACCGTCATAACCGCACACTATCGCCGACCACCGACAGCCCAGCACCGTCAGCGTGCAGCTGCTTTTCGCACTGCCGCAGCACCAAACGGCACGAGAACATGTCCACGATCGCCTACAAATCCTCGACCAGCTCTTGCCGCGGCGACAGCGATTCGCGGTTAGCCACCACAACCTGGCATCCATGCTTGGCAGCGAGCCAGTCGATCAGTTCGACACCCGCAATAACTTGCCCATCACACCCGCTACTTGAAAACAATGAACAAGAAATGAGTCCAGTACCAACGCCCGAAGCTAACAGGTGGCGCTTAACCGGTCGGTGGGGCGATCTGGGCGCGCACGGCTTCGGCCAGGGCGGCCGCGCGGTGGTCGGTGAAAACGTCCTCCAGCATCAGGTGCCGGCCGTCCGGGCCGGTCAGCGGGACACGCCAGTTGGGATATTCGTCCGTGGTGCCCGGTTGATTTTGGGTCCGCCGGTCGCCGACCGCATCGGTCAGCGCTACCCCCAATAGCCGGGACGGGGTCCGGCCTAGATACCGATACAGGGCGAGAGTTATCTGTTCCGGGTCGTCTTGGATACCCGATAAGCCGTCATCCAGCAGCCCGACCCGGCGCAATTCGGCCAACCAGCCCGCCAGCTCGGCCCGGTCGGACGCGAGCTCATCCGCGACGGGCCTTGTCAACAATCCCAGGGACTCCCGCAACCGCACATGGTCACCCGCGAGGTAACCGGCGGTCGGAGGCAGATCGTGGGTTCCGACAGACGACAGGCAAAACTCCCGCCAGCGCTCAGCCGGCAACGGACCGCCCGTTCCGTGGTGATCCAGCTCGAACCAAAGAACAGAGGTGCCGAGCAGGCCGCGCATCAGCAGATAATCCCGCACCCAGGGTTCGACGGTGCCGAGGTCTTCACCGACGACGACGGCACCGGCCCGTTGCGCTTCGAGGGCGACGATGCCGATCATCGCGTCGTGGTCGTAGCGAACGTAGGTGCCCTCGGCGGGGGCGGCCCCGTCGGGAATCCACCACAGCCGGAACAACCCGATGATGTGGTCGATCCGTACGCCGCCGGCATGCCGCAGCACGGCCTGGATCAGTGCACGGAAAGGTCGGTACTCCTGCTCATCCAGTCGGTCCGGTCGCCAGGGTGGCTGCGACCAGTCCTGGCCGAGCTGATTGAACTCGTCCGGCGGCGCGCCCGCGGCTACGCCCAGTGCCAGCACTTCCTGCAGCGCCCACGCATCGGCCCCGTCCGGGTGCACGCCAACGGCCAGGTCGTGCATGATGCCCAACGACATTCCGGCGCGGATGGCGTGCGACTGGGCCGCGGCGAGCTGCTCATCGAGTTGCCACTGCATCCAGCGATGGAAATCAACAGCATCCGAATGCTTTTCGACGAACCGGGCAACGCCGGCAGCCTCGGGATGCTGAAGGAAACTCGGCCAGTGGTGCCAGTCGCCGCCGTACTTTTCGGCGAGCGTGCACCAGGTGGCGAAGTCATCGAGCGCACGACCTTCGCGCTCGCGGAAGGCGGCGTAGGCCAGGTCACGACCGGCCGACCTCGGTACCCGGTGCACCAGCTTGAGCGCCGCGCGCTTAGCCGTCCACGCGCCGTCACGATCGATCGAGTCGATTTCGCCGGCCCGCTGCTGAACTTCCGAGCGCAGCCGCCGCACCCGGCCTCGCTTGGTCAGGTCGGCATATTCGGGGATTGCCTCAACGCGAAGATAGAGCGGGTTGACGAAGCGCCGCGATGTCGGCAGGTACGGCGACGGCTCCATTGGGGACGTCGGGCCAGAAGGCCCTGCCGCGTGCAGGGGATTGACCAGCACATAGTCAGCGCCATGGCGAGTAGCCGACCATACCGCGAGATCAGCCAGATCGGTCAGATCGCCAATACCCCACGATTGTCCGGACCGCACGCTGTAGAGCTGGGCGGCCAGGCCCCAGGCCCGGCGAGCGCCAAGCCGCTGCGGAAACCCAAGCCAATCCGGCGTCACGATGAGCGCACTGCTGGTCTGAAAGTCGCCAGAGCGCAGATGCACGCGGTGGTAGCCAACAGGCAGGTTACTGGGCAGCACGAAGCTCGCCTCGCCGACCCAGCGCCCGTCCAGATCGAACGGCGGGGTGAGGTTCTCGATTTGTTGCACCCCGTCCGCAACCGTTCCGTCCTCCAGCTGCAGCCACACTTCCGCGGGAAGGCCATGGGCCACGTGCACCCAGAACCGCGTCTGGGCGCCGGTGCGCCCCACGATGGTGGCCGGCATCCGACGTGCCCAATAAGCCTTAAGGTGCCCGGTCAGGGCCTCGTTGCGGTCTTGTTCGGTGCTGGCGGCAACGCCGAGCGCGGCGAGCACGGAGACCACCGTGGCTTCGGGAACGGTCACGTGCCGGTCGGTCCAGTCCACATACCAGGTGGAGATGCCGAATCGCCCGGCAAGTTCGACCAACGAGGGCGCGAGCGATGTCATGCCGCTCATTTTGCGTCCAGCACCCGCCTGACACGACACGAGGGACGTTATTGGCTTGATTGTGCCCGATTGTGCCTGTTTGGTGGCGTTGCCGGAAGTGCCCGGATGGCAACGCCCGATATAGCCCTATATATCGAAAGGCGATTTTCGGGCCTTTTTGGCGAATCTGTGAGCCGTTCGTCGGATTTGCCGTTCGGCAGGACGACGTGGCGATCCGCCGCTACCATCCCCTTTAGGACAATCTGGAGACACGAAGAATCCGACGGGTATCCAACGGGGGATATGGAAAGTAGCAGCTCAGTCAAGTAGTCGGCTGGAGGCGCCTTCCGCGACCCGGGTGAACCGGGACGCTGGATTCATAGACGTAGCACGATACGAATGAGAGCACGTAGAGCACCACGTGGCGATGCCGCTGCGGGTGCCCTACGGTTATCGATGTGATTCGTGCGGGTGAAAATACGGCGATCGAACAAACCGGATGGTGAATTAACGTGGCGGATGAAGGTCGCGGGCAGCGCGGGACGGGCTACGGCCTTGGGCTGTCAACGCGGACGCAGGTTACCGGCTATCAGTTCCTCGCTCGCCGAACGGCAATGGCGCTGACACGCTGGCGAGTCCGGATGGAGGTCGAGCCGGGTCGGCGGCAGAACCTGGCGGTGGTGGCGTCGGTTTCGGCGGCGCTGGTGGGCTGCCTGGGTGCGCTGCTCTACTCACTTATCAGCCCGGCCGGTCAGATAGGGGATTCGCCGATCATCGCGGACCGTGACTCCGGCGCGCTGTACGTGCGTGTGGGTGACAGGTTGTACCCGGCGCTGAACTTGGCATCGGCGCGGCTGATCACCGGGCGGCCAGACAACCCGCACCTGGTCAAGGGAACCCAAATCGCGACCCTGCCGCGTGGGCCGCTGGTGGGCATCCCGGGTGCACCGTCGAATTTCGGGCCTAAGAGTCCGTCCGCGGCGTCGTGGCTGGTGTGCGACAACGTGGCCGGTTCAACGGGAGTCGGGGCACCGTCGGGGCTGACGACCACGGTGATCGACGGCACGCCCGACCTCGGCGGTCACCGTAAGGTGCTGAACGGTTCCGACGCGGTGGTGCTCAGTTACGACGGGGATGCCTGGGTCATCCGACAGGGACGCCGGTCACGCATCGACGCGACGAACCGGTCGGTCTTGTTGCCGCTGGGTTTGACGCCCGAACAAGTCGGCCAAGCCAAGCCCATGAGCCGCGCGTTGTACGACGCGTTGCCGGTGGGGCCCGAGCTGGTGGTGCCAGAAGTGCAGGGCGCGGGCTCCCCGGCGACATTCGCGGGCGCGCCCGGCCCGGTGGGGACGGTCCTCGTCACTCCGCAAATCAGCGGTCCACAACAGTATTCGCTGGTGCTGGCTGATGGTGTGCAGACGATGCCGCCGTTGGTGGCCCAGATCATGCAAAACGCCGGCGGCGCGGGCAATGCCGCCAAACCGGTGACCGTAGAACCGGCCGCGTTGGCAAAGATGCCCGTGGTCAACAAACTGGATCTCTCCTCTTACCCGGACACCCCGTTGAACGTGATGGACCTGCGGGAGAATCCGGCGACCTGTTGGTGGTGGGAAAAAACGGCCGGTGAGAATCGGGCCCGCGTCCAGGTGATATCCGGCCCCAACCTTCCGATCGCGTCATCCGACCTGAACAGGGTCGTGTCGCTGGTGAAGGCCGACACCACCGGCCGCCAGGCCGACCAGGTCTTCTTCGGACCTAACTATGCGAACTTCGTGGCCGTCACCGGCAACGATCCGGGGTCGAAGACTGCAGAGTCGATGTGGTGGGTGACCGATGCGGGAGCCCGGTTCGGAGTGGACGACACCAAGGACGTCCGCGAGGCATTGGGTCTGAACACCGTGCCGAGCTTGGCGCCATGGGTGGCG
>PLSK01000159.1:13275-13422 GCA_003165155.1 Mycobacterium sp.
GCGGCAACCAGCAGATGAGCCGGCCCAAATTGGACGCGATGCGCGCCCAGTTCATGTTGATGCTGGACATGCTGCGGGACACCGCCAACGAGTCGGCGGACAGCATGGACGCTAACTACCGATGGTTCCACCCCGCGCCCACCACGC
>PLSK01000080.1:0-7368 GCA_003165155.1 Mycobacterium sp.
TGTCGCTGGTGAAGGCCGACACCACTGGCCGCCAAGCCGACCAGGTCTTTTTCGGACCTAACTATGCGAACTTCGTCGCCGTCACCGGCAACGATCCCGGGTCGAAAACCGCTGAGTCGATGTGGTGGGTGACCGATGCGGGAGCCCGGTTCGGAGTGGACGACACGAAAGACGTCCGCGAGGCGTTGGGTCTGAACACCGCGCCGAGCTTGGCGCCATGGGTGGCGCTGCGGCTGCTGCCACAAGGACCGACGCTCTCCCGGGCAGATGCGTTAGTCGAACACGACACCCTACCCATGGACATGACCCCTGCAGAGTTGGTGGTACCGAAGTGAAACGTGGATTTGCGCGACCCACAGCGGAAAAGCCTCCGGTCATCAAGCCGGAGAACATCGTCCTGCCGACGCCATTGAGCATTCCGCCGCCGGAGGGCAAGCCCTGGTGGCTGATCGTGGTTGGCGTCGTAGTCATCGGCCTGCTGGGAGGCATGGTCGCCATGACCTTTGCCAGCGGTTCACATGTCTTCGGCGGCGTCGGCTCGATTTTCCCGATCTTCATGGTCGGCGGGATGATGATGATGATGTTCGGCGGCCGGTTCGGCGGCGGCAACCAGCAGATGAGCCGGCCNNTGGTTCCACCCCGCGCCCACCACGCTGGCCGCTGCCGTCGGATCGTCGCGGATGTGGGAGCGCAAGCCCGACGGTAAAGACCTCAACTTTGGTGTCGTCCGGGTCGGGGTGGGCATGACCCGTCCCGAGGTGACCTGGGGTGAGCCGCAGAACATGCCGACCGACATCGAGCTGGAACCGGTGACCGGTAAGGCTCTTCAGGAGTTCGGGCGCTACCAAAGCGTCGTTTACAACCTGCCCAAGATGATCTCCCTGCTGGTGGAGCCCTGGTACGCGCTGATCGGAGAGCGCGAGCAGGTATTGGCGATGATGCGGTCGATCATCTGCCAGCTGGCGTTCTCGCACGGGCCCGATCACGTCCAGATGATCGTGGTGAGCTCCGATTTGGAGCAATGGGACTGGATGAAGTGGTTGCCGCACGTCGGTGATCAGCGGCGTCAGGACGCGGCGGGCAATGCGCGGATGGTCTACAGCTCGGTGCGTGAATTTGCCGCGGAGCAAGCCGAATTATTCGCCGGCCGTGGTTCATTCACACCCCGGCACGCCAGTTCGTCGGCGCAGACCCCGACACCGCACACCGTGATCATCGCAGATGTGACTGATCCCCAGTGGGAGTATGTCATCAGCGCGGAGGGCGTCGACGGGGTGACGTTCTTCGACCTGACTGGTGCTTCGATGTGGACGTCGGTTCCGGAGCGGACGTTGCGGTTCGATGAGATAGGCGTGATCGAAGCGCTGCCTCGCGACCGCGACACCTGGATGGTAATCGACGACAAGCCTTGGTTCTTCGCTCTCACCGACCAGATCAGCATCGCGGAGGCAGAGGAGTTCGCGCAGAAGCTGGCGTACTGGCGACTCGCTGAGGCCTACGAAGAGATCGGCCAACGGGTGGCGCACATCGGCGCCAGGGATATTTTGGCCTACTACGGCATCGACAAGCCGTCGGAGATCGATTTCGAAGACCTGTGGGGCAGCCGCACGGATTCGATGGGCCGGTCGCGGTTGCGGGTGCCATTCGGCAATCGCTCGGACAACGGCGAATTGTTGTTCTTGGACATGAAGTCTCTCGATGAGGGCGGCGATGGCCCACACGGAGTCATGTCGGGGACAACAGGTTCGGGTAAGTCGACGCTGGTGCGAACCGTGATCGAGTCGCTGATGCTCGGCCATCCGCCGGAGGAGCTGAATTTCGTCCTGGCCGACCTCAAGGGTGGGTCTGCGGTCAAGCCCTTCGCGGGGGTGCCGCACGTATCGCGGATTATCACCGACCTCGAAGAAGACCAGGCGCTCATGGAGCGCTTCCTGGACGCGCTGTGGGGCGAAATCGCCCGCCGAAAGGCGGTGTGTGACAACGCCGGTGTCGACGACGCCAAGGAGTACAACTCCGTACGGACCAGGATGCGCGCCCGCGGTCAGGACATGCCGCCGCTGCCCATGCTCGTGGTGGTCATCGACGAGTTCTACGAGTGGTTCCGGATCATGCCGACTGCGGTCGACGTTTTGGACTCGATCGGCCGGCAGGGCCGCGCCTACTGGATCCACCTGATGATGGCGTCGCAGACCATCGAGAGCCGGGCCGAAAAGCTCATGGAGAACATGGGTTACCGGTTGGTGCTGAAGGCCCGTACCGCCGGGGCCGCGCAGGCGGCCGGGGTTCCCAACGCGGTCAACCTGCCGGCCCAGGCCGGTCTTGGTTACTTCCGTAAGAGCCTCGAGGACATCATCCGGTTCCAGGCCGAGTTCCTTTGGCGCGACTATTACTCCCGCGGCGTCACAATCGACGGCGTGGAAGCGCCGGCGTTGGTGCACAGCATCGATTACGTTCGGCCGCAATTATTTACCAACTCCTATACCCCGCTCGAGGTAAGTGAGGCCGGGCCGGATATCGAGTCACTCATCCAGTCCAATGGTGATGCTGCGCACGAGGCCGTGGAGACCGAGGAAGAGGAAGCCGAAGGTATCAGGACGCCGAAGGTCGGCACGGTGATCATTGACCAGCTGCGCCAGATCGACTTCGAGCCCTACCGGTTGTGGCAGCCGCCGCTGACCAAGCCGGTCGCCATCGACGAGTTGGTCAATCGGTTCCTCAAGCGCCCGTGGAACAAGGACTACGGCACCGCCAGGGATCTGCAGTTCCCGATCGGGATCATTGACCGTCCGTTCAAGCATGACCAGCCCCCGTGGTCGGTTGACACCTCCGGGCCTGGCGCCAACGTCCTGATTCTGGGAGCCGGTGGTTCGGGCAAGACAACTGCGCTGCAGACACTGATCTGCTCGGCCGCATTGACACACACACCAGAGCAGGTCCAGTTCTACTGCCTGGCCTACAGCGGTACCGCGTTGACCACGGTCGCGCGCCTGCCGCACGTGGGTGAGGTAGCTGGTCCCACGGATCCTTACGGTGTGCGCCGAACGGTAGCCGAGCTGCTCGCACTGGTGCGCGAGCGCAAACGCACTTTCCTCGAGTACGAGATCGCGTCCATGGAGGTGTTCCGGCGCCGCAAGTTCGGCGGTGAGCCCGGTCCCGTCCCTAATGACGGGTTCGGCGATGTCTTCCTGGTGATCGACAACTACCGGGCACTGGCCGAGGAAAACGAGGTGCTGATCGAGCAGGTGAACGTGATCATCAACCAGGGACCCTCGTTCGGGGTGCACGTGGTGGTCACTGCCGATCGCGAATCGGAGCTGCGGCCGCCGGTGCGTAGCGGTTTCGGTTCCCGCGTCGAGTTGAGGTTGGCCGCGGTCGAAGACGCCAAGCTGGTTCGATCCCGGTTCGCAAAGGATGTTCCGGTGAAGCCGGGCCGCGGCATGGTTGCGGTCAACTACGTCCGGCTGGACAGCGACCCGCAGGCGGGTCTGCATACGCTGATCGCCCGGCCGGCGCTGGCCGATACCGCCGACAACATCTTCGAGTCCGACAGCGTGATCGCGGCCGTCAGCCGGCTGGCGAGCGGCCAGGCCCCGCCTGTGCGCCGGCTGCCGGCCCGGTTCGGGGTGGAGCAGGTCCGCGAGTTGGCGGCCCGGGACACCCGTCAAGGTGTTGGCGTGGGCGGAATCGCCTGGGCGATATCGGAATTGGACCTGCAACCGGTTTATCTCAACTTCGCCGAGAATGCGCACCTGATGATCACGGGTCGACGCGAATGTGGGCGGACAACGTCGGTGGCCACCATCATGTCCGAAATCGGGCGGCTGTATGCACCCGGAGCCAGCAGCGCACCGACACCGCCAGCGGGACAGCCCTCTGCGCAGGTGTGGCTGGTCGACCCGCGCCGTCAGCTGCTGACCACCCTGGGCTCCGAGTATGTGGAGAAATTCGCCTACAACCTTGACGGTGTGCAGGCGATGATGGGTGAGCTGGCCGAGGTGTTGGCCGGCCGCGAACCGCCGCCCGGTTTGTCCGCGGAAGAGTTGCTGTCGCGGTCGTGGTGGAGCGGTTCGGAGGTCTTCTTGATCGTCGACGACATTCAGCAGCTCCCGCCGGGTTTCGATTCGCCGCTGCACAAGGCCGCTCCCTGGGTAACCAGGGCCGCCGACGTCGGTTTGCATGTGATCGTCACCCGCACGTTCGGTGGCTGGTCTTCAGCGGGCAGCGACCCGATGCTGCGGGCACTGCATCAGGCGAATGCGCCCTTGTTGGTGATGGACGCCGACCCGGACGAGGGCTTCATCCGCGGAAAGATGAAGGGCGGTCCGCTGCCCCGCGGCCGAGGCCTGCTGATGGCCGAAGACACCGGTGTGTTCGTCCAGGTGGCCGCGACCGAGCTGCGTAAGTAGAGCGCTACCGTTGCGCCGGGACTGCCTCGGCGGTGTGTCAGTCCCAGCGCAACGGTAGCGACTTGAGTGCGAAGGTCTTGGACGGGAAGGCGATTTCGGGAGCATAATCCGCAGGCAATTCGAAATCGGGAATCTGCTTGAGCCATTCCGCGACGACCACAGTCAGTTCTATTCGTGCCAGATGCGAACCCAGGCAGCGGTGCGGGCCACCGCCGAATCCCCAGTGCCGGTGGACTTTGCCATCCATGGTCAGCTCGTCGGTGGAAATCTCGTCGCTGCCGTCACGGTTGATCGCGGCCATGCACAGCCGCACCGCAGTACCGGCAGGCAGCGTCATGCCCCCAACTTCGACGACCTGCGTCGTCACCCGGGGCGCCACCGGTGCCGAAGGCTCCAGCCGGACGATCTCCTCGATGAAAACCCGGATCTGCCTGGGGTTGTCGCGAAGCGCGGCGCGCAGCTCGGGTCGGCGCGCCAGTTCGAATATGGAGAAGCCGATCGCCGCGGTCACCGTGTCCAGACCCGCCAGGATCAACAGGTGGCTCATACCCAGCAGCTCGAGATCAGTGAAATTCCCCTCGCCCGTCATCACCTGCGACAACATGTCTGAGCCCGGGTTTTGCCGGCGTTGCTGGATCGCATCGGCGAGATAATCCAGCAACTTGTATCCCTCGGTCATGTCCTCCGGAGTGAGGAAGGGTTTGTCGCCGACGATGATGTCTTTCCAGGTGATCACCTGGTCAAGGTCCTCCAGCGGCAGACCATAGAGGTCGAGGAACACCAGAAACGGATACAACTTCGCGAACTCTGCCACCGCGTCGCACTCGCCCCTGCCGGCAAAGGCAGCGATCATGTCAGCCGCGTGGCGCTCCAGCACCGGCCGGGACTTACTCAGCGCGTGCGGGCTGAAGTACGGTTGCAAAATCTTGCGGTAGCGCGTGTGTTCGGGTGGGTCGAACGCCAACGGCACCACCGGCAGTGGGCTACCGGGGGGCTGAAGCGCCAATCGTGATGAGAAGACCTTGGGATTACGCAACGCAGCGAGCACGTCCTCGCGACGCGTCACGTAGTAGTAGCCGTTCATGAACACCACGGGTCCCGCATCCCGCAATGTCTTCCATCCGACGCCCCGGTCCTCGGCCAGCGGTAATTTGGCGTAATCAAGCCGCGGTAGATAGAACGAGCCGTACTGGCCTTGGCTAAGAGTGCTCATGCGCTCGGTCTCCGCTTGTGTGTCTGGCTTTTCGTCCCCGACAGTCCCCGACAGTCCCCGAGGCAGCCAGGCCGTCCGGTGTACGCCCTCCGTAAAACCCTGTTCACTGGCTTCTGGTGGCACACCAATATCGCATGCGCGACGAGAGGACCACCAATCCGGCCGTTGGGGTGCTGCGAGGATTCGTGTCGCCGACCCTAGTCGGCGGTCATCTTCTAGACTTTAGCGACCGACCAATCCCATCACGCTTATTCCGCAGCGCCGTCGAGGGAGGGAACCTTGTGAGGGTTCATCTCGAAAAGCCCAAATGCGTAGGCCATGCCCAGTGTTACGCCGTCGATCCAGACCTATTCCCCATCGATGACTCGGGCTACTCGATCGTCGAAGAGCACGAGGTGAAGTCCGAAGACGAGCAGTTGACCCGCGACGGCGTGGCCTCCTGTCCGGAAATGGCGCTGATCCTCGACCTGGATTAACGCGGGCCTAGCGCAGGACTGTGGCGCCACTCTCGCCGGCGGGCCGAGGTCAGGCCAGCGGCGCGGTCGCCGCGCCGGTCCGATAAGCAAACTGTAGATGAACATTTAGTTGTTACGGACGAACAGTGGTTGGCAAGGAATGAACAATTGGCATCTCCGGTCGGCTCGCCCGGAATGACCAACTAATGTCATTCGCGAGCGGCAGTTCAGCTAGAAACGAGCTGTCGCTCGGTTGCTGACAACTGGGTAATCGAAGCAGATTGCGCACGTCGTCCCTGACCGGAAGTCCGGGAATCTTTATGGTGGACTACCTATCCGGGCCGAGCGAAGGGGTGCGTCATGGTGTTCAGATATCCCTCCGGCTCGGTTTGCTGCCTAAAGATTCGGGTCAGTCAGTAATCTTGACTGGGTCAACGGAGCCCAAGAGTGTGACGACGTCTTGACTACTTTGTCTTTACTGCGTGCGATGCGGTCTACGGCCAACACTGAGGAGGGCACCGTGCTTGACTTCGGGGCGTTACCGCCCGAAATCAATTCCGGTCGCATTTATGCAGGTCCGGGTTCGGAGCCGCTGATGGTTGCCGCGGCAGCCTGGGACGAGTTGGCGGCGGAATTGGGCACGGCAACTGCCGGATACAACTCGGTGATCGATGAGTTGACCGGCGGACCCTGGGTGGGGCCCACGTCGGCAGCGATGGTGTCTGCTGTCACTCCATACGTGAGCTGGCTCGGTGCGGCGGCGGCTCAGGCTGAGGAAGCCGCCATCCAGGCCCGGGCGGCGGCCGCCGCCTTTGAGGCCGCGTTTTCGATGACNNGCCCAGTACGTGGAAATGTGGGCCCAAGACGCTGCGGCCATGTACAGCTATGCCGGGTCGTCAGCGCTCGCCTCGGAGTTGACTCGATTCACGTCACCGCCGAACACCACCACCCCGGACGGAGAGTCCGAGCAGTTCGCCGCGGCTGCCCAAGCCACCGCCTCGCCGGCCGCCAATACCGCGCAGAACGTAGCGACCACAGCCGCACAGCTGCTGACCTCCGCCGAGCAACTCTTCCCGACGTTCAAGACGTGGCCGTTCTCGCTAATCCAGTCGCAATTTCAGGATCTCCTCAAATACGGTTTACCAACCCCGACCAACAACTGGTTCGGGATCAACGCCACTCAATACACAGCCGTCATCAAGCAGACCCTGCAGGCGTATTTCGGGGTGGGCGTCGGGAACTTTGGTTTTTCAATAGGACAGCAGACGTTCCAGGGAGTGGGCACGACGGCCGG
>PLSK01000080.1:7431-16326 GCA_003165155.1 Mycobacterium sp.
CCTGCGGGATTCGGAGGAGCCGGGCCATCCGGAGGACTCGGGGGGAACGGCATTTTGCAGGGCATGCCGATGGGCGGGGCGGGTCGGCGCGGCGCCGCCACTGCCTTCACCAACAAGTATGGCTTCAAGCGAAGCGTGCTCATCCGCCCGCCGTCGGCCGGATGAGGCCACCTGCCCAGTACCGGGCCGAAGATGAACAACAGTTGTCCACCAATGAACAGTTAGCGCTAAGGAGGCGCGACCAGGCGGGATCCGATTAATCTCACCAACAAGCTATGTCTGAAATGAGCTTCAGCAGCACAGCATTCATTGAAGGTCACCGAGCCCCGAGGGTTGAGGAGAAACTCAAATGTCGTTTGTAACTACACAGCCAGAAGCGTTGACTGCGGCGGCGGGCACGTTATCGGGTATCGGCTCGTCGTTGAGCGCCCAGAACGCGGCGGCGGCGGCGCCCACCACAGGGGTAGTCCCCGCGGCTGCCGATTCGGTATCGGCGTTGACCGCAGCGCAGTTTGCCGCTCACGCCCAGATGTATCAGGCCGTGAGCGCACAGGCGGCGGCCATTCACGAGCAGTTCGTCAGCACTCTGGGCGTCAGCTCGGGGTCCTACGCGATGACCGAGGCCGCCAACGCGGCCGCGGCCGGTTAGGGGGTCGACAGATGTCAACCGATTTTGGTGCGCTACCGCCGGAGGTGAACTCCGCGCTCATGTATTCCGGCCCGGGGTCGACATCTCTGACGACCGCGGCCTCGGCGTGGAACGCGCTGGCCGCTGAACTGAATTCGGCCGCCCTGGGCTACGAAACCGTGGTCACTCAGCTGTCCAGCGAGGAATGGCTGGGCTCGGCGTCGGCATCCATGGCCAGCGCTGTGAAACCGTATGTGCAGTGGATGACTACCACTTCGCTCGCGGCCGAGCACGCGGCCACTCAGGCTCAATCGGCCGCGGCGGCTTTTGAGGCCGCGTTTTCCTCGGTGGTGCCACCGCCGGTGATCGCGGCCAATCGCGCCGAGCTGGCCGCGGCGGTGCAGGCCAACGTGCTCGGTCAGTACAACAGCCTCATTTCGCAGTTGGAAGCCCAATACAGCGAGATGTGGGCCCAAGACTCCTCGACCATGTACAGCTACGCGAGCCAGGCGGCCACAGCGGCGCAAGTCACATCGTTCACCGCCGCACCCGCGGTTGCCAATCCGGCTGCTGCCGCAACCCAGGCCGCCTCGAGCTCGGCCGCGACGAACACGGTCACCGGTCAACTTCAACTATTTCTCAACCAGACCGTCAACCAGCTGAAAACTCTCGCGGCACCATTCCTGGCATCGAAGGGTGCCACGATCAACTCGGCGCTTACCCAAACCTGGTTCCTGCTCACCGGGCAGACCGTCTTGCCAAGTAACCTTGGGACGGCGTTGACCGGCTACTCCAACTATGCGAGCTTCTTCTACAACACTGAGGGTCTGCCTTACTTCAGCGTCGGTATGGGCAACTTCGGCGTCCAGATCGCCAAGAGCGCCGGGGCACTCGGCGGGGCCGCACCCGCCGCGGCGGCCATCCCCAAGTCGATACCCGCCCTCGGCGGAGCGCTCGGTGGCGGTGCACACACTGCTGGGTCGGTGTCGGGTTCCGTCGGCAGCGCTGGCTCGGTGGGCAAGTTGTCGGTGCCGGCCGCCTGGTCCGGCGCCACCGTCCCGGCCGCCCATAGCGCATCCGCGATACCGGTCAGCACCGTCAGCGCCGCTCCTGAGGCGTCCGGGAACCCCGGCAACCTACTGGGCGGCATGCCGCTAGCCGGTGCGGGCAGCGGCGGCCACGGCACCGGGCCGCGGTACGGCTTCCGTCCCACCATCATGGCGCGGCCACCGGCCGCCGGCTAACCACCACCTGAGAACGCTGGCGCGTTTTCGTCTCGGCTTGCGACCTCCCGTTCCCGTGGACGGGTCAAGCGCTGGGGTGTCATGTGACAATCGGCGGTGGTGTCCGCCACAGCAATGCTTTGCACGGCGCAAAACCTTAACGAGTTCCATGACGCAGCGCAGGCTTGCCGCACCCTGATATCCACCTCGGTTCCGAGGGTGGGAAGGTGTGCGTAGGAGGTCACCGTGATGACATTTTCGCCGGATTCGAGCAGTCCCACGATGTCGTCTGCCGTCCCGTCGAAACCGTAGACTTACTGGCGGAATGCGGCACGACGTCGGCTTCCAGCGCGAGAATGGCGTCCCTATCGTTCGTGGTCAGAACACTGGTGTCGGCCCGACCTTGTCGCTGAAATCAGGTGTCCAGACATGGGCCGAAAAGCCGACCGAAAAAGAAATGGATAGGAAGAATAAGTGTCGGAAGCTGTATCGCATGCAAGGGTTGCCCTTGGCCAAGCCGAACGTTTGATGCATAGTAGAAATTTTGAGTCAGCGGTGGCGATACTGCAGGGCATCGTCGAGCGGGAATCTGCTTTTCAAGCAATATTCATGCTCGCTGCTTCGTATCTGGAACTTGGAGAACATGAAGAAGCACTTCGCTACGCCTCGGTCGCCGTGGAAAGGGAACCCTCCTCTGCGCCGGCCAGAGATATACTTGCGAGGGCGAATGCGGCTTTAGGGCACTACGATTCCGCGTTGTCAGATTATGGCACTCTTACCGCCCTTCGTCGTAAACAGCGCCCGAAACCGCCCGACGAGCATTCGATTCCAGCGCACTTCGCCTTGCATAATGTTGAACAAATTGACCACATCCTGAACATCGGAAATAGCGACAAGCAAGCGTTCGCCGGCGTTTCCACTGAAGAACGTCATACCCTACTCCGCGAGCTCACAGAGTTGATCGACGGGGCAAACGGCAAAGCGCCTTGGGTGTCCGTTCATGGAACAAGCGGTCAGATTCTTGCCGACCCGCCGTACGTGAGGGTTTCAGAGGAGAAATTGCCGAGATACTTGAACGCGGATGTCGATTACAGACAAATACAAGAAGCCATCTCAACCGGCCGGCAGAAGGTCCAGGTAATAGATGATTTTCTAACCCCAGACGCTTTAGATCAAGTGCAAAGATTCTGCCTGGAGTCCACAGTCTGGCGGCACGCCTATAAATTCGGTTATATAGGCGCCTTTCCTCAAGACGGATTCGCCAGCATCTCGCTGTTCGCTATAGCAGAAGAGCTTCTCACAGCACTCGGTGAAGCGCTTGACGGATATTATTTTGCACAATGGTGGGGATTCGCGTACGACGCTAAGCTCCCAGGAACTGATATTCACGCTGATGACGCCGAATTTGCCGTGAACTTATGGATAACCCCCGATTCCGCAAATCTTGACCGGAGTTCGGGCGGCCTTGTTGTGTGGGACAAGACACCACCGAACGATTGGACCTTCGACGTCTATAACTCTGGAGGAGACCGGGTCAAGCAGTTTCTCCGGGATCAAAACGCCGAAGCGAGCGTCGTTCCCTATCGGGAAAACCGCGCAGTCCTATTTGGAGGATACGTCTTTCACCGAACTGACGAGTTCACATTCGCACCCGGATTTGCTAACCGACGACGCAGTTTGACCTTCTTATTTCGACGCCGCAAGCGGTAATTCGGAGTCACGCACCGCACTTTCGCATGAGCGGGACGCTCAACTGGGCCGATGGTCCTAGCCCGGGGGAGAGCCGCGCGCCTGCTCTGAAACGGATCGTTACTTGATCCCGTGGTCGTTTTCCTCGAGTTGACTCGGGCAATACGACTTGGCCGCGACCGTCGCGAATTGCGCAGCGCCGCTGGTGCCGAGTCCGGGGTTCTGGTCCCGGAGATCATTGAGGACTTCGAGACTCGTTTCGCCCCTCTCGGCCAACCCACATACGTGATGAGCGGCGCTGATGGCCTGGGCGGGGTCGCCGAACTTGATTCCCAATTGGTTTAGCGACGAGAGGAATTCCCCGTCGTCGCCGGCGGACGGCTCGTCGATGCCGGGGTTGGCGTGGGCCGGCACCCCGATGGCGAGACTCATCGGCACGCCGAGGAGCGCCAGTAGTAATTTAGTTGTTGTTCGTCCTGTGCGTGGCATAACCTTGCTCCCTCCTGGCGGGCGATTTGCCGATCTTGCGCTCTACCGGCGCCGAAATGTTTTACCGCCGAACTCGATTCGGTCGGACTCAACCCGATTGGGATTGCGGCGCCGCGACGTCGATTGCGCCCTCGGCGACTACGTGCACCGCGTGGACGCCGGGTTTCGTCGACAGCTCCGCGACCAGGTCATCCAATCCGGCCTCATCAACATTCCAGTGCTGTACGACGTCGGGCTGCTCCTGCAGTTGCGCGATGACCTTGTCGAGCGAAACCGGCGCCTTGCGCTTTGCGGCGATCGGCCCCGAAGGGGCCACGACCCGGGTCGTTCTGCTGGCGACATTGGCCATCGGGGTGCCCAGCCCGCCGCCCATGAAGCTGCCCGCGGTGGCCTCGTTGAACAGATTGGGGAAACCTGTCAGCGGGGCTGCTCCCAGGCTGGTGCCTGGCAATACGGTGGAGGCGAGCCGGATTGCCGGGGTGGCACCCGCCCAGCTTGCCGGCACCGACAACTTTCCCACGGTAGGCGCACCACCCAGAATCGCCGAAGCGGTCCTGGCCGGGATTCCGGGAGCCCCGACCGACAGGCCGCCGGCCAACCCGGATTTCGCCATGTTGGCACTCCACGGCTGATAGACGAAGAAGTTCTTCCACTGGCCGATGCCCAGGCTCGTGCTGCTGTTGACGACGTTGGTGTATGTCGCCTCGCCGCCGGCGTTGGAAATAAAGGTGTACGTGGTCTCCCAGAGCGTCGAAAGCGTCGAATTGCCCGTGACCTTCGTTATCACACTTTCCCATAACGTGGACCAATCCGTGGTAAGAGTATTGATCGCCGTGGTCAGCTGCGTGAGTATCGCTTCCAGTTGGGTGAAAATCGACTGCGGGGTAACCGCGGCGGCCGTGCTGGCTTGCGCAGCCGCCGCGGCGGCACTGGTGGTCTGCGGCGCCTCGGTGAACGCGGTCAGCTGAGTCGCGGCCTGCGACGCGCTGGCGTAGTTGGTTATCGCGGCGACATCTTCAGCCCATAGCTGGGCGTATTCGGCTTCGTTGGCTTCGATTGCCGAATTGTTCTGCCCGAAGATGTTGTACGCCACCAGCGACGCCAGCTCGGCGCGGTTGGCTGCGATCACCGCGGGCGGGACGGTGGCCGCGAACGCGGCCTCGTAGGCGCTGGCCGCGGCCCGCGCCTGGGTGGCCGCCTGCTCGGCTTGAGCCGCTGTGGTGGATAACCATGCCGCGTACGGGGAGGCCGCGGCGGCAGCGGCATCGAATGCCGGGCCCTGCCACGACGCACCTAATTCGGAGATAGCTGCTTCGTAGGACGACGCTGTGGACTGCAACTCGGCGGCCAGTCCGTCCCAGGCCGCAGCGGCGGCCACCAGTGGCCCCGAGCCCGGGCCCGAAAAGATCTTGGCGGAGATCAGTTCTGGCGGCTGTGACGCGAAATCTCCGAATGCCCCGAGTACCCCGAATGACATTGCCGCACCTTTCCTTTAGTAATTCCGGGCTATTCCGAGCTCGGCGGTATCACGATGATGGTGGCCGTAGTTGCGATGTCGTCGTCTTTGGCGATAGCACCGTTGGTGAAGCGCGGGATATTGCCGGTCGCGACGCGTGCGTTCCGGGCGAACGAGCGAGTTGCGGTGTCTCCGAAAGCGCGTCCGGCCAAGCTGGCCAGCGCCGTCTCGCCGAACATTGCGGCCCGACCGCCCGCGGCGATCCCGGGAGCGGCCTCGACCGCGGTCTCCGGCATCGAGATAGCGGCCATCCTGACCGCCGGGAGAGCGGAAGCCCAGCTGTTGGGCACCGACAGCGATCCGATCAGGCCCGCACGACCGGTCGCGGCCGTCACCGCCGACGCTGTCGCCGCGCGCGCCGCGGCGGGTCCCGTGAGGATGTCGCTGTGCAGCAGTGGCGCAAACACCCCGGTGAGGCCTTTCGGGTGGAGCAAGGGGCCGATGCCCTGGATGCCGGTGCCCAGGCTCGGAATACTGATGGACACCTGGTACCAGTTCTTTGCGATGTACGCGAGCCCAAATGGCGTGTATGGACCCGCCGCGAGGGCGGTGTTCAGGTTTGTGATGGACTTGAGGACGTTGTTAATATCCGTCGGAAGGGTGACGCCGGTCCAGGTCGATGGCGAAATCAGATTCGGTACCTGCGCGACCACGGATTTCGTGACCGCTGTCACCTGGCTCTGCAGCTGCGCGATCCCTGCCGTCAGTTGATGTTGCAGCTGGGTGAGGAACTGCGAGATGTCATTGAGAATATCGGTCGGCGTCAGATTGGCCGCCGCGTCGCCGGTCGTGGTTACCGGCGGTTGGGTCAACGAGGTGAGCTGACTCGCGGCCGCCGCGGAGCCGGCGTAGCCGTACATCGCGACCGCATCCTGGGCCCAATACTCGGCGTAGGTAGCCTCGTTGGCCGCGATGGCGGGGGTGTTCTGCCCCAGGATGTTGGTCGTGACCAGCGCCGCCAATAGGACCCGGTTGGTCGCGATCACGGGCGGCGGCACGGAGGCCGCAAACGCGGCCTCATAGGCGCCTGCGGCCGCTTTGGCTTGAAACGCCGTTTCCTCGGCTTGAGCCGCAGTAGAGCTCAGCCACGCCGTGTACGGTGCCGCCGCATTCACGAACGCCACCGAAGAGGGGCCGTGCCAGCCAGTGCTCGTCAGTTCGGCAACGGTGGACCCGTAAGACGCTGCCGTGGACTGCAATTCAGCGGCTAACCCGTCCCAGGCAGCCGCAGCGGCCAGCAAAGGAGCCGAACCCGGCCCGGAATAGATCCTGCCTGAGTTGATCTCCGGCGGTAACGCTCCGAAATCTATCGACATCCCTCGCTCCAGAGTTTTGTGGATCCTCAACGCCCCTGCGCCCGTCTTCGCCGACAGCGCCGAACGTCAACAAAGGTGAACCAGCCGCCCGGTTCGCTGGTGATTGAGTGTGGGTTGGCTGCCAGTGGTCTGCGATACCTGGCAGCCTGAACGGTAATGAACTAGAGCGTTAACGCGCGTCCACCGACACCCCCGATGGCGTCAAAAACAGCGGCTCTCAACGGGCAGGGCCATGCAATGTGGCGGTTCGGTGTGGCGGGTGCGACACCAGTGTGACCTGCGCAAACATCAGGGGTGGACCCGTCACACGCACGGCCGACGCGTGGTGGCTCGGCGGGCATCCGCGAAATAGAATCGCTTCGCATATAACCCGGATCGTCGCCAAGTGGCCGCTTGGAACAGCCGTCCTACGGTGTCGACAAGCCCGTGCCAGTTGGCGGGGTCAACCGGGGGCCGCATCAGAGCGGCACGCCACGGCACGGTTGATCAGCCGGTTGCCTACGGTGGGCAAACCGGTTTACTTGCGGCGGGATTTTATCCCGCGACACGGCAGTTCAGGCGCTGGGGACGGGGCGAAAGCACACGCCCCCCAGAGTGCACCTCCGTGTCGAAGTCACGATAGCTTCGGCCGTATGCGCAGATAGAAGACGTGTAAGTGGCCGTTTCACGAGCACGGTGCCAAACCCGGTTGAACGGTGGCCGCCACGGGCGGGGAGATCCCTGCCGATGGGGCACGCCGACTTTGGCGGCGGCCGCTTCGCCGAAGCGCACTACGGTAGCCACCAACCGAAGTCCATTGAAACGAATCACTCAACGAGGGGAGATCACATGTCATTTGTGACAACTCAGCCGGAGGCATTGACCGCGGCGGCCAGCACGTTGCAAGGGCTTGGTTCCGCATTGTCCGCCCAGAATACAGCCGCCGCGGCTCCGACTACGGGTGTCGTGCCGGCCGCAGCGGATGAAGTATCGGCGCTCACGGCGGCTCAGTTTGCTGTCCACGCGCAGCTGTATCAGGCCATCAGCGCACAGGCTGCGGCGATTCACGAGGCATTCGTCAACACTCTGGGCGTCAGCGCCGGGTCGTACGCGGCGACCGAAGCGGCTAACGCGGCCGCCGCCGGCTGAGCGGCTGAGTGGACGATTACCTTTGACCTCAGTGCGGTACCGGCAGAGGTCGCTACCTATACGGGTCTCAGTTCGGGTCTCAGGGCTGCGCGTTGCCCATAGCCTAGGGCCGGGACGCTGTCCGCCGAGTTGGATCCGGCAGCCATCGCTCACGCAAGCGTCATCGCCACGCTGCCAAGCGGGACTTTGAGTTTGCTGAGCGTACGGCGAACCAACTCAGGCGCTGTTACTGTGTGGTTACCGACAATGAATTCATCGTGCCGCTCCGTGAACAATTGCGAACGGTGGGGACAAAAAACAACTTCGAAAGACGCAGTCGTCTACTCTGCTGAGAGCGCTTGCTGGGATTAATCGAGGAGGAACCAACATGTCGTTCGTAACCACACAGCCGGAAGCATTGGCAGCGGCGGCCGGAAACCTGCAGGGTATCGGCTCGACGATGAGCGCTCAGAACGCGGCCGCGGCGGCTCCGACGACCGGGGTGACACCCGCTGCCGCCGACGAGGTATCAGCGCTGACCGCGGCCCAGTTCGCCGCCCACGCGCAAATGTACCAGGCGGTTAGCGCGCAGGCCGCGGCGATTCACGAGATGTTCGTGAGCACGCTGGCCACGAGTTCCGGCTCGTACGCGGCTACCGAGGCCGCCAACGCTGCCGCCGCCGGTTGATCGGCGCTGGCAGCTAAAGGCGGTACGAGATCGCGTTAGCCCGGGTCGTTGCGGGCTGAGGGGGAGGGCGATCATCGGTAAATACGCAGGACGGCCGGTAGCGCGGCGCGTCAGGAACCAACTAACTACGCAAACCAACTAACAAAAAGGAGATGGGTACATGGCAACACGTTTTATGACTGACCCGCACGCGATGCGTGCGATGGCTGGCCGGTTTGAGACTCACGCTCAGACGGTCG
>PLSK01000082.1 GCA_003165155.1 Mycobacterium sp.
GCCGACGTCTGCACGTTGAGCGGCCCCGAAGGCAACACCGGTCGCGACACGGGCGCCAAAGCGGCGATCTCCGTCGGCGCCATCCGGTCGGCCAGATCGGTCAGCGCTTGGCCCGCGCCGACCGGGCCGGCCAGCGTGTGCGCCTGGCAGCCCGCGGGCAGCAGATCGCTCGGCTTGCCGGGATAAGCGAAGAACGACACCGGCGACGGGGCGCCGGCCAGCACCACGTGCCGGGCACCGGCGAGCTGCGCCATGGCCGCCTCGGCGAAGTAACCAAGGCGCTCCACCGCCGGCAGCCCGGCCCCCCGCTCCAACCGCGTCGGGAACGCCTCGCAGAACACCCGGGCCCCGCACGCCTGCGCCACCCGAACCGCCGCGGTCACACCCGCCGCCCGGGTGGCGTCTCCGCCGACCAGGATCACCGTCGGCTCACCGGAGCCCAGCACCGCCGCAACGTCATCCGCGTCACCCACACGTGGAGATGATTGCGACGCGGGAGTCTCCGTCAGCGGGGCACCGTCTCCCCACGAGATGTCAGCCGGCATGATCAGCGTGGAGATGTGCCGGTGGGCTCGTGCGGAGGCGATGGCCGCGACGGCATCAGCCGCGACATCCCCGACACGCGCTGTGCGCCGTACCCACCCCGAGACCGTGCCGGCCACCGAATCGATGTCGGACTCCAATGGGGCGTCGAACTTCTTGTGGTATGTGGCGTGGTCGCCCACGACGACCAGCATCGGCACGTGGGCGCGGCGGGCGTTGTGCAGGTTCGCCAGCCCATTGCCCAGCCCGGGCCCGAGATGCAGAAGCACCGCAGCCGGATCGTCGGACATGCGGGCGTAGCCGTCGGCGGCGCCGGTGGCCACCCCCTCGAACAGCGTGAGCACACCGCGCATCGCCGGTACCGTGTCGAGGGCGGCGACGAAGTGCATCTCCGACGTGCCGGGGTTGGCGAAACACACCCGCACACCGTGGTCCACCAACGTCGTGATCAGTGCCTGCGCGCCGTTCACCCATGCACTCCCTCGAGCTTCGTGGACACCTGCGCGGCGTTGCCGTACAGACAGTCCGACCGGGTGTGCTCGCACAGCCTGAGCTGGCCGAGCCCGTCCAGGGCCTGCGAGTGGCCGATCATCGGATAGTTGCCTGACAACACGTTTCACACTCCTGTGTTGGTCTTCACGACGGCCACGAGCTGCTCCGGCAGGGGCCCCCCGTGGGGTAGGCCGACGTAGCGATGTAGACGCTCTCATGCCTGCCGGCGACGGCGACCACCTCTCGGTCCAGGAATATCTGCGCCGGTCCACCGTCGCAGGGACGCGAACATGTCACGGCGAGAAAGCGCTGTCTGGGATGCCGCATCCACACGACGATCGTCATCGCGTTCGACTGTAGACGCAACAGCGCCGGTCAGCTGCCGCCAATGTCGTCCAGCCTGCGGCTGGCCNNCTGGCCAACCGGCATGGCGACCGCTGTCGGATCGGCCGAACCGACTCATCCATTGATGCGCCTGGCTCGCGAGGACGCTCTGCAGAGGCATCGGCAACAGCTCGGGAGCATCCCCGGCCTCCCCTGCGTCGGTCCACCGGCTCGGCAACAGACGCGCCGCATCCCAGGGTGAATGGGTCGGCCCACCGTGTTGGTCAAGGTCACCGCCAACAGCGCCTGCTGGATGACCGAGGGCCCGTCCTCGTTGCGCACTGCCTGCACGATGACCCGATCGGCATCGACGCGACGACCGTGACCGCGGCGCTGGGACACCGCATCGCGGTCGGGGACCCGCCGGACCATCGGCTCCCCAGTCGGTGACCTTTGCCCATATTGGCTGAGGGCCAGAGGTGATTAGCGTTGACAGCGATCGCGCACAACGGAGAAACCAACGCAGAAGGAGAGATTCCGAGATGACGGAAAACGCTGAGAAGAAGACCGTGGCACCCCGAACGGCAGAATTGGCCGACGAGGTGCGCGAGTCGGCCAAGTCCGGGCAGCATGCCGCGAGCGAGGCTTTGCGCAAGTTCCGGCGCACGGTCGATGAGGCGATTCCTGAAACCCTCCAGCCGCTGCGCAAGACCGTCGTCGACGCCGCCATCGAATTGGCTGACCGGCTTGTCACCGCGCAGTATGAGTTTCACCGCAGCATTGTGCGCAGCGCGGACCGGGTACTGAGCAAGTCAGACGACGAACAGCAGTAAACCGGGGACCGCCGATACGCTGCTGACGGGCCAACTGGGTCCCATGCGCTGTCGCGGCTCCACAAGGCGCTGATTGCTTTTCAGGCTTTTCGGAGAGTGAGCGGCCGACTTGGCCGACCGCGATGCGGTCGGCGATCAGGCTGAGCAGCGCGCCGTTCAGATACCCGGTGTGAAAGTCTGGGGTGTAAGCGATTTCAGCCGCCAACTGCTGCACGATCTCACAGCGGTGGCGGCTGACCGACCACGGCACCGGCCCGGTCCTGTTAGGGCCTTGGGCCTGCTAGCCGTACTGCCGAGATGGCGCCGGGCCAATCTCGACCTGATCGTTCCCATACGGGCCGGCCGAACATCTCGCCCACGCTGCCACCGAAGTGGCAGTAGGGGCTGACGGTGTTATCGACCATGGCGACTTGACGATTCACCGCTGCGAGCAAACCAAAGGTCAGAGGCTATTTTTGGCCGCTGCAACGGGTTACAGATGTTGACCCCTTCGCAGTAGTTCAGGTGCGACGCCAAGGGCCACGGGTCACCACCGGCCTGGTCGATCAGATCGGCGACGTTTTAGATAGTTCGGCTGGACTGCACCGCCTGCAACTTCGCGATGTTGCAGTGCCCCACGGCGGTCAACTTGACAACCGCATTCTGGTTGAACGGCTGAGGGCGCATCAGGCCGCGCTGGTGCCGCGGTTGCCGCCCGCCGCTGCCTCGAACCCGCTCAGCTCGGTACTGCGAACTCAACTAGAACATGTTATAGCAATCGAAATCTGCAGATTAGCCTGGTGTAATAAAGGTCCTATCGAGTAAGATTACTACGTGTTCTAGTACGAGATCAGCCCGCACAGCTGGAGGAATGACAGTGACGTCGATTCAGCAACGCCACGTCCAGTCGGTCTTGGCCGACATCGACGATGTGCTGCCGCGGATTCGGGAGCGCGCACAGGCGACGGAGGATCTGCGCCGGTTGCCCGCGGAGTCCGTTCAGGAGCTGCAGGACGTCGGCTTTTTCACGCTGTTGCAGCCCGAGCAGTGGGGCGGGCTGCAATGTGATCCAACGCTGTTCTTCGAGGCCGTGCGGCGGCTGGCCAGTGTCTGCGGGTCCACCGGTTGGGTGGCATCAATCCTCGGCGTGCACAACTGGCACCTGGCGCAGTTCGACCAGCAGGCTCAGCAAGAAGTGTGGGGCGAGGACCCGAACATGCGGGTGTCGTCGTCGTATGCGCCGATGGGTGCTGGTGTGGTCACTGACGGGGGCTATCTAGTCAACGGCTCGTGGAATTGGTCGTCGGGGTGTGACCATGCGACATGGGCCTTTTTGGGTGGGCCCGTGATCAAGGATGGCCGTCCGGTCGACTTCGGTAGCTTCCTGATCCCGCGGAGCGAGTACCGCATCGACGATGTGTGGCATGTCGTCGGGTTACGTGGCACCGGCAGCAACACCGTGGTCGTCAAAAACGTCTTCGTGCCTGCGCACCGGTTCCTGTCTTACCAGGCGATGAACGACCACACCGCAGGAGGACTGCGGACCAACACCGCCCCGGTGTATAAAATGCCTTGGGGCACTATGCATCCCACCACGATCTCGGCTCCGATCGTTGGCATGGCGTATGGCGCGTACGACGCGCACGTCGAGCATCAGGGTAAGCGGGTGCGTGCAGCGTTCGCGGGGGAGAAGGCCAAGGACGATCCGTTTGCCAAGGTGCGCATCGCCGAGGCGGCCAGCGATATCGACGCGGCGTGGCGCCAGTTGATCGGCAACGTCGGCGATGAGTATGCGCTGTTGGCCGCCGGCAAGGAGATTCCGTTCGAGTTGCGTGCGCGGGCCCGGCGGGATCAGGTGCGTGCCACGGGTCGTTCGATCGCTTCGATCGACCGGTTGTTCGAGGCCTCCGGGGCTACCGCGTTGGCCAATGACGCGCCGGTGCAACGGTTCTGGCGTGATGCGCACGCCGGGCGGGTGCATGCGGCCAACGACCCGGAGCGCGCGTATGTGATTTTCGGGAACAACGAGTTCGGGTTGCCGCCCGGCGACACCATGGTCTAGCCACGATTTCCCGTTCGAGGCGCCAGGCCGAGTCGATCTCCTAGCCGAACCGGGGCCCCGCCCGCTTGCTCTTGGCTCCGCCAGCGGGGTGAAACCTTAAGCCCTCCAGCGGTGAAACCGCGACGGTCGACGATCTGGTTGGCGGCTGCGAACGGCCGCGATAGCCGGGTCTTTGGTCCTCTATACAACTAGAACATGTTCAGTATTGTGTTATTAAGCAGAAATCATCCGTTTGTAAGGCCAGGTAAACATGCATTTCGTCGGATTCAGCTACTTACTAGACCTCGTTGTTTAAGGAGTCCATGATGGCCCATCTGCAGTTGCCCCCCGGCTTCGACTTCACCGATCCCGACATCTACGCCGAGCGTCTGCCGGTCGAGGAATTGGCCGACCTGCGCCGCACGGAGCCGATCTGGTGGAACGAGCAACCGATCGGCAAGGGCGGCTTCAACGACGGTGGCTACTGGGTAGTGACCAAGCACAAAGACGTCAAGGAAGTGTCACGACGCAGCGACGTGTTCTCCACCTGGCAAAACACCGCGATCCCACGCTTCGCCGACGACATGCCCCGGGAAGACATCGACCTGCAGCGCTTCGTCCTGCTCAACATGGATCCGCCGCAGCACACTCGGCTGCGGCGGATCATCTCGCGCGGGTTTACGCCCCGGGCCATCGGCCGGCTGCGCGACGAGCTCAATGAGCGGGCGCAGGCCATCGCCAAGGCCGCCGCCGCCGCGGGTTCCGGAGACTTTGTCGAGCAGGTGGCTTGCGAGCTGCCGCTACAGGCCATCGCCGGGCTGCTGGGCGTGCCCCAGGAGGACCGCAACAAACTGTTTCAATGGTCCAACGAGATGACCGGCAGCTCGGACCCGGAGTACGCGCATATCGACCCCAAGGCGTCTTCGGCCGAGGTGCTCGCCTATGCGATGAAAATGGCCGAAATCAAGGCCACAAATCCAGGCAACGACGTCGTCACCACACTGATCGAGGCCGATGTCGAGGGTGAGAAGCTTTCTGAGGACGAGTTTGGGTTCTTCGTAATGATGCTGGCGGTGGCTGGCAACGAGACAACTCGCAACTCAATCACCCAGGGCATGATGGCTTTTGCCGACTTCCCTGACCAGTGGGAGCTGTACAAAGAGCAGCGCCCCGAAACCGCCGCAGACGAGATCGTGCGGTGGGCCACGCCGGTAACGGCATTTCAGCGCACTGCGCTGGCGGACACCGAACTGTCGGGCGTTGCGATCAAGAAGGGTCAGCGGGTGTTGATGTTCTACCGCTCGGCTAACTTCGACGAAGATGTCTTCGACGATCCGTTCGCGTTCAACATCTTTCGGAATCCGAATCCTCATGTGGGGTTCGGCGGCACCGGTGAGCACTACTGCATCGGCGCCAACCTGGCCAAGCTGACGATCGGCCTCATGTTCAACGCGATCGCCGACCACATGCCAGATCTCACGTCAGTATCCAAGCCTGAGCGGCTCCGGTCGGGATGGCTCAATGGGATCAAGCACTGGCGGGTCGACTACCAGGGCGGCCCATCGGCAAAGTGCCCTGTTATCCACTAGGCGGTGCAACCCAATCCGCTGTGCCGCAGCGGAATGCGCACACATCATCACCCGGACGCTTGTGATGCGGCCCATTGCTATTGCAACTGGTCGGCCTTGCTTTGCAGGTTCTCCTCCACCTCGGAGTGCCAGTGCTCGTTCGCGGTGCTGGTGTCGACCTCGAACTCGAAGCGGTGGGTCATTGCCGCTGTGACGTCGGCAGCGTCGACATAGAACTGCTCATACCAGCGACGCAGCTGGTAGACCGGTCCATCCTCTTCCACCAGCAGCGGGTTTTCGATGCGGGTCTTATTCTTCCAGATTTCGACGTCCTGCAAGAAGCCCATGCTGACACCGTCGGTGAAAGCTTTAGAGAGCTTCTCGGTGTCCGCCTCGCCCATGCCTCGAGGCTTCTGCACGCTGATACCCCATTGCAGCATGAAGGAATTCTGTGTGACGGGGTAATGGCAGTTGACCAGAATCGACTCCACCTTGTAGCCGCCGTAGCTGTTGTGCAGCCAGTTGATCATGAAGGACGGGCCAAAATAGGACGCTTCGGAGTCCAGGATTTGTTCGCCGGTGTAGTGCGAACCGCCCAGCTTGACGTCGGGACGACCCACGGTGCGTAGGTATTGCGACGCAATATGGCCTTCGAAGACATTCTTGAAGTACGTGGGAAACCCGTAGTGGATATAGAAGAAGTGCGCCATGTCCACGATGTTGTCGATGATCTCGCGGCAGTTCGAGCCTTCGATAAGCTGCCTGCGCCAACGCCATTCGGTCCACGCGTCACTGTAAGCCTCGGGAATCTCGGGGATCTGCAACTTCGGGGGTGGCGGGTTGCCCTCCGGGTCGTGCCAAACGAACAACAACCCGCCCCGCACGTCGGTTGTCCAAGACCGGGTGCGGGCAAATCGTGGTGTGCGTTTAGCGTAGGGAACTTGCCGGCACTTGCCGTCGCCGTCCCATCGCCAGTCGTGAAACGGACACACAACCGTTGCGTCCTTGATCGTGCCCTGCGACAAGTCCCCACCCATGTGCCGGCAGTAGGCGTCGAGCACGTTCAGGGTTTCGCTCTCGGGGTCGGCGAAGACGACAAGCTTGGTGCCGAACGCGTTGATCGCGTGCGGTTCATCGTCGAGGAAGTCCTTGACCGGGCCTAGGCAGTGCCAGCCGCGGGCAAACCGGGTCGGCAGATCGCCGACATCGATCTCCCGGATGCCGGCACCGGCGGTATCGGTTCGCACGTCGCACCTCCGCTCTGCAAGCCAACTAGAACACGTTGCACTTTTATCTCCAAGCTAAACAATAAGCCCAGGCCATTACTGCTAAACAAGTGACTTATGGCCCTTTGTCAATTTCTGGGTGCACCGCGATGGGTACGTCTGGACGTGTTCATCGCCCCCGGTGAAGGACCGCCAATCAGCTCGTTGAGCTGGGCTCTTTCCAGCAGGCCGTCGCAGCTTGATCGAACAAAAGGCCCGCCGGTCCACGTCGAGGCTGCGTTCACCGAACTCGACCTCACCGCCGCCTGGATCGGCATGGGCAACCGCGAGCAACTCACGATCCCAGTACTGCGTCTGCGGGAATCCGCACAGCGAATGGGCCTGCTGCGAAAGCACCGTGGGCGCCTCATGGTGACCGCGCGGGGCAAGGCCGCACGCAGCGACCCGTCGGCGCTGTGGTTCCAGCTCGCCGAACGTATGCCGCTCACGTCGAAGGATCTGTGCGAAGAGCAGGCCGGGCTTCTCTTCCTCATTGCGGTCGCGGCCGGCGAGAACGACCCCGACGGGTTCGTCGCCGACATGCTCGACGCCATCGGCTGGAAGCACCGCGACCGTACACCGATCACGACGTCGTCGGCGACGCACATAACGAGGAACACCAGAGACGTACTGCGGCGGCTCCGGCTGCTGGCACCGGACAGTCGAGTCGCGAAGCCAGAGCGTGTGACACCGCAAGCGGTGGCGTTCGCCCGCGCCGCGGTGCGGTCGTGGCCATCCGCCGCGAAATCGACACCACGGTCGTGATCCTCGCTGGATCACAGCCATATCCGCGTTTCGCGGCGCGCCTGAGCACCCAGGCGCCCGCGCCGCACGGTAGGAGTAGGATTCAGTCCTACTCAACAATGGAGGTCGCTCATGCGAACGACGCGGCAATTGAGCATCACACTCCCAAACGACATGGCTGAAGCGCTCCGCGAGCGGGTGCGCTCAGGGGAATACGCCAGCGAAAGTGAGGTGATCCGCGAGGGCCTGCGGGCATTGTTCGCCCGCGATCAGGCTATTGAAGCCTGGCTTCGTGACGAGGTTGCCGCCGCATACGACGCCGTGGTCGCCGACCCTTCGCGCGCCGTCACTGCGCAGAGGGTGCGGGCGCGGCTGGCCGCCGAGCAGGCCGGGAGCGTGTGAATCCCAGCGTCGTCTTCACGCCCGAGGCGGAAGATCAGCTCGCCGAGCTGTACCGCTATATCGCCACCGCGGGGTCGGCCGAAGTCGCGGCGCGCTACACGGAGGCGATCGTCGCTTACTGCGAGGAGCTGGCCGCATTCCCGCATCGCGGCAGCGCGCGCGACGACATCAGGTCTGGACTGCGCACAATCGGCTTCAGGCGACGGGTCGTTATTGCATTCGCTGTGTTGGACCAGACCGTGGCGATCATCGGCGTCTTCTACGGCGGGCGCGATTACGAGGCGGTTCTGAGTGATCCAGAGGGGCGCACCGCCATCGGCGCCCGATGAGGATCTTGCAACCGGGCGGTCACCGTCAGTACCAGTA
>PLSK01000020.1 GCA_003165155.1 Mycobacterium sp.
GTGGCCAAACAGCTGGCGTCACTGGCGGCCATCGCGCCGAAGCGGGTTCTTCCCGTCTTCGGCTTGCGTTCCGCGATTCCGGCCGAGCGCGAGGTGTTCGTGGTCCCCGACGGCGAGCGCGCGGCGGTGTTCGACGAGTCGCTGCGGGTGCTGCGCTTAGCGCTGGCTGGCGAATCGGCCGGCGACGCCACCTTCAAGGGCCGCTATTTCTAGGTCACGGCGCCGGCCGTCGCACCGCGACCGGTGCCTGCGCTGGACATTTGGGTGGGCGGCTCCGCGCCCGCGGCCTTTCGGCGCATCGGCGCGTTGGCCGACGGCTGGTTGGGCAGCTTCCTGACCCCCGACGAGGCTCGAGCGGGACGCGAGGCCATCGAACGCGCCGCTGCGCAGGCCGGCCGGCACATCGAACCGGATCACTTCGGCATTTCGTTGGCCCTAGTGGAAGGGGCCGACGGCGAGCTGCCTGCCGAGTTGGCTGCAGGGGTCCGCCGGCGTCGCCCGGACGTCGATCCCGGCGAATTGGTCGCCGCCGGCTGGGACCAGCTGCACCGGCAACTCGACGGCTACCTGGAAGCCGGATTAACGAAATTCGTCATCCGGCCGGTCGGTCGGGCGCCGCTGGACGGCTTCATCGATCGGTTCGTCGACCAGCTGGCCGGCCGACAGAACTAGGTCTTCACCGGCCGAACACCGTTGCGGCTCAGAAGCTGTCGAAGATGCTGTTGACGATGTCGTCACCGATCCCGATGCCCGCGCCGGTGACGATCGCCTGGCCGAACCGTCCGCCGAGAAACCGGTGCAACGCGCCGCCGGCCGGCGCTGACTGTTGGTACTCAGGTTGGTACTGCGGTTGGTACGGGGCTTGGTATTGCGGCGGTTGCGCGTACTGGGCAGGCGCCGACGGGTAGTAGGGCTGCACAGCCGGGGCCGGCGCGACGGTCGCGACATGGTTGTCGACCACGGCATGGATCGCCTGCAGGAGCTCCGTGGTGGTGCTTTGCTCGTCGCGGACCGCCAGGGCGATCTCCTTGAGGTCCAGAGCCCATTCGCGGGCATTCGGGTCGCCCGCGCTGGTCGCGGCGGACAATTTGTCGGCCAGCGTTTGGATCAGTTTCGCGGTTTGTTGCGCCTGCTGTTGCAGCGCACTGAATTGGCGGTCCACGGTCTCGGTGTCCACTGCCGCGCTCTCCTTCGCTAGGTGTCTGAATTGACTTCTACCACCACAACAGCCGAGATAGCTGAGAGCCGGCTGAGCGATCCCCATGATTCGGCCGTCAAAGGTTAGCGCAGGCGCAGGTCGTGCACCCCGCGCGTATCCTCATTATGATTCGGCCGTACAACAAAATACAAAGGGTCCCATGGAATTCCGTGTCTTTATCGAGCCACAGCAAGGCGCAAGTTACTCCGACCAGCTCGCCGTCGCCCAACTTGCCGAACAGCTCGGCTTCGCAGCTTTCTTCCGGTCCGACCACTACGTGGCGATGAGCGGCGACGGTCTGCCCGGGCCAACCGATTCGTGGGTGACGCTGGGCGCCATCGCCCGCGAAACCTCGCGCATCCGGCTGGGCACGCTGGTGACCTCCGCAACGTTCCGTTACCCGGGCCCGTTGGCGATAGCGGTGGCACAGGTCGACGAAATGAGCGGCGGCCGTATCGAATTAGGGTTAGGCAGCGGCTGGTTCGAAAAGGAGCACCGGGCCTATGGCATTCCGTTCCCCTCGGTGCGGGAGCGGTTCGACCGGCTCAGCGAACAGCTGGCCATCGTCACCGGGTTGTGGACCACGCAATCGGGTGCGACGTTCGACTACGCGGGCACGCACTACACGATCGCCGACTCGCCAGCGCTACCCAAACCGGTGCAAAGCCCGCACCCACCGATCGTCATCGGCGGCGTCGGCGCCAAGCGGACTCCGGAACTGGCGGCCAGGTATGCGGCCGAATTCAACCTCCCGTTTGCGCCGATCGACGTCGCCCGAACCCAGTGCCGGCGGGTGGCCGACGCTGTTTCCGCGGCGGGCAGACCGGCCGACTCGATGGTCTACTCGTGCGCGTTTGTGCTCTGCGCCGGCCGCGATGACGCCGAAGTGTCCCGGCGCGCCGCGGTGATCGGGCGGGACCTAGACGAGCTGCGCTCTAATAGCCCGCTGGTCGGCACGCCCGCCGAGATCGTCGACAAGCTGGGCCCCTGGCGGGACCTGGGCGTGCAACGCCTGTACGCCCAGGTGCTCGACCTGTCCGATCTAGCGCACCTGAGGCTGTTGGCGGGCGAGGTAATGCCACAGCTGCGTTGACGCAACGCGTAGCGAATCGGCAATTCAGGCTGTGCCCGGTTGACTTTCAACGTGATCCATCGGCGCACCGCCGCCATGTCCGGCGTCGCGGTCAGCAACAGCGGTAGCCAGTGCCGTCCCACCTTGGATCGTCCCGACAATCTCGACTTCATCGTTAACGTTGAAACGTGAAGTGGCGGGGGCGGGTTGGCTTTTTCCAGCGTTGCAGCCGGCAGTGATGAGGGCGGTGTTCGGGCTGACACGGTAGGTCTGGGTGTAACCGTTGGCGCTTCGCGCGGTCACTGACTCCGCGGACACCGCGATCAGTGTCCCGTCCTGACTGACCGGCTGGGGGGCCCGCAGTTGCTCATGCACCATGCCATCTGCTGTGCCCGAGGGCGTTTCGGACGCGACCGCGCTGACCAGCAGCGCTGCCAGGCTGGCGGCACAGAGCACCGACGCACAGGCTAAGTCGACGATTGTTGTGGAGCCAGAAGTGTTGAGCCGGGCTCGCGAACCAATGCGCGGCCGTCGTCGCTCCGGCAAGTCGGTCATGCGATGCTTGGCGCCCATGTCCGTCCTTCTTCCGCCTGACGAACCCGGCCATTACCGAGTCGGTTTGACTCGGGTGTAGTACCCGAACCGCCACGTCGGTAAACGGTGCTCAGGCGGCGTGGCGCCGCATTTATCGGTAGAAAGGGAGCAACGCAAAATGTTCGGGCCTCAGATACAGGGAGCAGCGGCAATGACCATCGACAATCCCTTTTGGGAGGCGGTCAAGGATTGCGTTGAGCCCGATAGCCTCCGGGGTAACCCGGTGGTCGGCGAATTTCGTTTGGACCTCAGTGTGGAAGAGTGCATGGCCCGCACGCCGAACCGGCAAAAGCTCGTCAGGAAGTTCTGCTGGACCATTCCCGACCCNNAACCCCGGTGCGGCACTGGTGACCAATGGCTGGCACGACGACGACCTCTATGCCGAGGTGTGCGCGAAGGACGCCGCCGAAGCGGCGGTGCTGCACCCGGACAGGACGCTGTTGCTTTCATGGCCGCCCCATGCCCAGGATGTCGGCGCGCGCATATTGGTGGCCTACAAGGGGAAACGCGTCATCTACATCGGCGAGGGCCACGGCCGTGGCACCGGCGACGATCAAATGCACCGGATACTCGATACAGATTGGACGGAAGTCGATTCCCGCGAACCGGTTCAATGGTGGGGTCAACAGGATCGGGTGACGGTGTACGAGCGGGCGTCCACCAGCTACTGGATCCCGGCAACATAGCCGCTCGCCGACTAGTTCCGGCTCCGGCCGCCGAACAGTTGCAGGAAGAACGAGAACACGTTGAGTGCATCCAAGAAGATCGATGCGGCGATCATCGGTGCCGAGTCCATATCCGTCGATCGGCGCAGCCGCTGGAAGTCGACCATGGTCAGACCGGCGAAGACGACCAACCCGAGGATCGAGTAGATCAGCGCACCGCCGGGAATGTGCACGAAGATCAACACAACGCCGAATCCGATGAGCGCAAGTAGCGCCCAGAAGCCCATCCGGGCAATGCCGGACAGATCGGTGCGGGTGGCGTAACCGAACGCACCGCAGCAGGCCACGAACAGGGCCGTCGCACCTCCGGCTTGCCACAGCGCGTCGGGGTCCGCGTTGGCGTAGTAGACCAGCGTGGGCGACATCCCCAGGCCCAGCAGCAGCCCCACCGCCAGCAACAGTGCGATGCCCAGGCCAGCGGAACTGCGGATGGCGAACCGCATCCCGATGAGGCAGCCGAACGCGAGGATGTAGCACACGAACGCCACGCCATTGCCGAGGTTGCGGCCCAGGTAGGCACCGACCGCGAATAGGCCAGCGGTGGCGGCCACGAACCACATGACCTGGGCGAAAAGCGTGCGCGTCCGGTTTTGCACACCGACTGCGCCGTAATCGGGTGAGCTCATGGCGTGGGATCCGTTCTATGCGAAGTTAGACAAGCGGGGACGGCGTGGCCGGCCTGGTCGAATTGTCTCGCCGCGGCGAGCCCGCGTCTGTGGCACGGGTGACACCGTCAGCAGCTGATGGATGTGTGCCCGGACAACGCACGGCGTGATCGTACCGCGCCAGAAATGTCTTGCTAAGACCGAAAATAACCCTGCCGGGGGAATGTCAGAGGCATAGCGGTTCGCCGGGACTTGTGACAACGTCGTGACACCCGCAGACTGGACAGTATGCGCGACCGCGAGACGATCGACGCAGAATTGCGTCGGATCGCTTCTGCGCGTCGATCGATGACTGAGCATGGCGATCAGACGTCGTCCCATCAGGTCGACAGACTGCTTGATGAGCGCCTAGGCCATCATCCAGAAGAGACCGGCGTCATCGTTGCTGCGCGACGCGACCTCGGGAAAACCGACCACACCAGGCCTCGCCGACGTAAGAGTGCACTGCGCCGCTTCGGCCCACTCGCGGCCTTGCCGCTATCTCTGATAGCCGTCGCCGCCGTGTTAGTGGTGATGTTCGCGGTCCGCCCACCAGACCCAACCGCAGAGCCGGCGGACGTCCCGCCGTCCAGCGCACAACCCAACCCGGCCCCATCAAAAGCAGCCCCGCCGCCGAAAGCACCAGCGTCGCCGCTTGACATCGTCGACACGGCGTTCATCGACGCGTTGACACACGAAGGCGTGCCAGTACCCAGCCGCGAATACGTGACGACCCAAGGTCACGCGGTCTGCGACTTCCTAACGCGCCAATCCAACTTCGGAGAGGCCGTCAGCTTCGTGCAGCGATCGACGATATGGGACGCCAATCAAAGCACCGACGTCGCCGCCGGCGCCATCGTCTCGTACTGCCCCCAGTATGAAGTCGCAAGCCAGGGCGAAATGCAGCAGACGTATCAGAAGACGCTCACTGATATGCAGGCCATCCAACGTGATCTGCAAGGCATCGGAGATGGACTGCACGGCATCGGCGATGGTCTGCAAGGCATCCCAGGCCACCAGTAATCCGGATCATCGCCTGAGCAATACGGGATTTCCCTACAGCTCCACGAAGTCGTCGGTGGTGAGCCGGGCCGCACTGTCGGGGGTGGGTGCGCCAGTCTCCACAGCGATGTTTGAGGCCTGGGCCCGCCGGGCCTCGACCCGCGCCAAACACCGCTGCACAGACGCTCCGGCTATGTCCAGTTTGCGACCGATCTGCCGAACAGAAAGACCCGATTCCCGCAACCGATAGCACTCGGCGTCTAGACCACCGAAATACATTCTAAACAAACCACTTTCAGGTAAACATCAAGCTAGCAGGCATTTCACCGCCACCTCACCGCTGTAGGTCAATTCTACGCAGCCCGCGTACGCAGTACTGCGCAACACGCATGCTCGCCGTCCATCGGCGCCGCTGTCAACGCGTCCCATTGCACCATGGGCCGATCGCGGGTGCCGAAAATGGTCACGCGATTAATTCACGTATTGGTCAATTCGCTGACGACTGTCCCGATTCGCTCCTGAATCTAAGTTCAAGGGGCGGTTCGGCACGGCCGACATTCGATCAGCTTCGCGGATGCCTTCCTTTGTCCCATCGCGTGAAGCCCGCCTTCGTGGCGACGTCCTCGTCGTTGAACCAAACTTCGGCGATCGTCTGCTTATACGACGGGCTGTCGGGAGTGTGATAGAGCATTGAATCCTCGTTGCCCTTGATCGTCCAACCCTCCGGACCACTACCACCAGCACCAGGCTTGGCCGACCCCACACCGTAAGGACCAGGCGGCACATCAGCGAACTTGGCCGCACCCGCGGCTAGCTCACCGCCGGACACGTGCCGCAACTTCGTAGTGGGCGAATCGGGAGCTGACACATGTGGCGCCTTCACGCCGGCGCTCGCGCCCAGCGCGGCGTAAATCGGAATCCGACGCTTGACCCGCCGGATCATCAAAGCGAAAGTCAGCAATAGGCCGAGGACGAACGCCAAGGCCATCAGCCAACAGGTCACGTTGTTCATTACCGTGCTCCTATCTCGCGCCGGGAAGGGCTGCGAGGGCCTCTTCTTCGCTCTTACGCCTGATCAATATGAAGGTGATCAACCAAGCGACCGCCGAACCCCCTACGAATGCGGCCAGGTACCACAACCACTGGATGACGAAGTCCATCTCGAATTCTCCTTAGCTGATTGCGATAACGACGCGACGGTTCTGGGCGCGCCCTGCCGGCGTGTTATTGGGGGCGATGGGGTCGGCTGAGCCGAATCCCTTGGACGTGACGTGGTCTCGTGCGACACCTTGCGAAATGAGTTAGTCGGCAACCGATTTCACCCGGCTGCCACTCAGCGGAATGTTGATCGCGTCGTTACCGGTGTTGTCCGTGTATCCGTCGACCGCCACATTCGAAGCCGGACAGGCTTTCAGCTTTTCAGCGACCCGCTTCAACATCTGCTGCGAACCATGGGTAAGGGTGAAACCGTCGGTCTCGAAGTTGATCGGCGTTCGCAGTAGTCCGGCGACGTCCGACGGCAAACTGCTGCATGCCCCGACCGGAGCCGGGGCCGGCGCAGGTGCTGGTGCTGGTGCTGGTGCTGGTGCTGGCGCTGGTGCCGTCACGTGAAGCTGATTATCGATCTTCACGCTCGGGAAGGCCGTTTTTGCCGCGGCTTCCACGCCGGACCTGACGTCCTCAGACGGAGCAGTACCTGTGAGCGTCAGTGTGTCGCCGTCGAGTTTGAAACTGAAATCCGGTATCCCGACGCCAGCTTTGAACAACGCGCCGAAACCAGAAAAGTCCGGTGCGGTAACCCCGGCCTTGAGATTGATGTTGTCGATCAGATTCACACCCAGGCCCAGCGCGCCCTTCAGCGAATCCAGCAATGAGGCTTTAGCCGCCGCGTCGGGCAGATCACCACTGAGAGTGAAGCCGCTGCCGTTACGGATGATTGACAACGGGGCGAACGAGATGTGCGGGGCGGCGTTGATACTAGGTGCGCTCATCGACGGAACGGCCACGGTCATCGACGGGACGTTCACGCTCATCGACGGGCCGGACAGACTGGCCGACGGGTTAACACTCGGCACCGTCAGAGCCAAGTCTTTCTTGGACTTGTCCAGTGCACTCCACCCGAGGAATCCCAATAACAACGGAATCGCGAGCAGCGCAACGAGCCAGCCAGGACCCGGTGACTGCCGGTAGAACTTGGAGGCTGTCCGCCAGCGCGTGACAGTTCGAGTTTGATCATGAGACTCGGGCATGGTTTTCCCTCGATTCACGTGCAGGAACCGTTCCGCGTAGTAGTCCGAGGATAGGAGGATAGGACGCAAGCGAGGCCATTAGGAACGGGGGGCGGAATTGTTTCCCGAAACATCACATTTTCGGCATTGCTCCCCGCCGCATCGGCATTAGCGGTTGCGCACGCTCGATGAATTCGCCGTACGCGCCAGAGCAGGAGCGCAAGTCGTTCGGCGGTGAAACCGGTTCTGACCTGTGTCGGGCCCGCGCTACTCGGTGTCGCGGACGGAATCTAGGCGCTGGTCCACCCGAGCCAGTGCCTCGTCGAAGACCTCCACCTTTTCGCCACGTCGTTCGTTGGCTGGCTGGGCGGCGCCGCGAGAACCTTCGGCCTCCACTCGGGCCGCACCCTGCCGCCGCAACAGGCTGAAGTTCTTCTCGCGCGCAGTCCTGAGCCGGCTCTGTAGATCCTTCAGCTGCTTCTCGTCCATGCGATCCAGAGCGTCGGGATGACTCTCGCCGATCAACGAGTTTTCCTGCTGGGTCAGGTTCACATGGTGGTTGCTCACCGTAGATTCATAGCCTGCGCCGGCCCCACCGGCAGCGAATCGCCGGACGGCACGCCCAACCGTCACGCCGGGGCCATCTCAAGTTCACATCGCTAGACGGCGCGACCGCGTAACTGACCGCATGAGGGCTTTATGCGCGGAGGCGTCAATGTGCACATAGGGCAGGATGGGGTTTGGCTGCGTTGATGACACTATTTTGGGGTGTCCTTGCTTCGGCAGACGTTGATCGTTTTGGAAGTGGCGGTAGCGCGTTTTCCCAGGTCGCCGGCGCCGCTGCGGCCTGGGCCGCGGTGTGTGACGTTCACGGACGCGCAAGTCGTTCAGCATCGTGCATAGCGTGTGGTCCCAGGCTGGTCCACCAAAGGGGCCAAACGCCCGGGACGCTGGGGCATCCTGGAGCTAGATATGTACGTACATTCGCCGTACAATATCCTTTGAAAGCTTGAACGAGGATGGAAGCAGGAGGTGTCATTGTGGCCGTCAAGACGAAGCGGATCGAGCTTCGGGCGGAGGAAGCGACCTTGGACCGCATTCAGCGCGCCGCCAATCTTGTGCATGAGCAGACCTCGGAGTTCGTGCGGAAAGCTGCGATGCAACGCGCCGAGGACATTTTGCGCCAGGATCTGGTGACAGTGATGGAGCCCGAGCAGTTCGACCGGCTGATGTCCTCACTGGATGCGGCTGACGCCGCACCCCGTCTCGCGGTGGCCGCACGCAAGCCTGCGGTGTTCAAAAGGCGCTGATTATGTTCGAGTCCGCGCGGCTGTCAGACCACCACGCGCTGGAGGAGTTCGACTGCGGCAAAGAGGCGCTGAACACCTGGCTGATCGCGCATGCCCGCCGTGCGGATGGCAGCGGAGTCGCGCATGTGTACGTTTGGACTCCCGTCGGCGAACAGAAAGTCTGCGCCTACTTCGCCATCTGTCCCACCGAGGTCGTGCGCAACGACGATGGCCTGTCGGGATCGATGGCTGGTGGGTATTCCCGTATCCCTGGATACCTCATTGCCCGTCTGGCAATCGGCACTGCGCTGCGTGGCCAAGGGTACGGCGAGCAACTCCTGCTGGATGCGCTGGGAAAGGCCGTTGCCGCATCGGAGATCGGTGGAGGGCGACTCATTGTGGTTGATGCCATCGACGATGAAGCACAGTCGTTCTATGCGCACTATCACTTCGTCGCCGTGAGGAACCGCGAGCGTCGTCTGGTCATGAAGGTGTCCACCGCGGCCAAGGCACTCGGGGAGCGTTGGCGAGACTAAGCCCTTCCACCAAAGAGTTTGCCGGACAAAGGAGTTGAACGTTAGCGTCCGGCTATGATCTCGGGCCGATTCGTGCGCGTGCATAGCGTGCACAGACGCGCAGGTCGTTCACCATCGCGCATAACGTGTGGTCCCAAAATGGTCCCCGACGTGCCGTGCACCAGTGCCGATGACCCCTCGCTTGACCAGAAGTCTGCGTACTGCCATTGTAAGTACATGACTTCGATGAAAGATGACCGCCTGCAGCTGCGCGTCGACGCAACCTCCAAGCGGCGGCTCGAGGAGGCTGCCGCCGAGGCGCACCTGAGCGTGACGGCGTTCGTGCTGCAGGCCGCCAGCCGGGCCGCCGACAATTTGCTCGCCCAGCGGCAGACCATTCGGCTGTCCCCCGACTCAGCGGCCGTGTTCACCGAAGCATTGACCCATCCGGCACGGGTTAACGAGCGGCTGGCGGCCGCGTTGAAGCGGCCAGCGAAGTTCACCTGGCTCGACTGAAGTGCAGTTCTACCGGCCGAACCTACTCGACCCGGACAGACACCGGCGCGACGAGTTCACGTCGGGCGATTCGTTACTGGACGAGTGGCTGCGCCGCTACGCCGGCCAGAACCGACGCGGCAACACCGCAGCGGTCTGGGTGATCGCTGATCCTGATCATGAGGTGGTCTGCTACGCAACTTTGTCGATGACCTCGGTGGATCGGTCAGCAAGTCCCACGCCATTGGCGAAGGGCGCCCCATCGCAGGTTCCCGCGCTCCTAGTAGGCCGGCTAGCCACCGACACCCGCGTGACCGGGCTTGGGCTGGGCACCCAAATGGTCAAACACATCCTGGCGACAGCCGCCGAGTTGAACGTCAAAGCAGCATGCCGAGCTGTCGTGGTCACCGCACTGAACCCGGCCGCTTTCAGTTGGTGGCAGCGGTTCGGGTTTGACCCGTTCGATGCCGAGGACTCGACTAACTTGGACCTCTACCTGCTGACCAAGGACATCGGCGCCACGCTCGCGAGACTCTGAGCCAGCGATTCCCTTCAGACAGAAGCCATCCGCTACCTCGTAGTCAGCGCGGACTGACAGCTACGGCTGGTTTTGAACCTGGCGCACTTGACCATCGGACAATGGCGCCAGGGAAAACTGTCTCCGATTCGCAGTGCATAACGTGCGCTACGTGCACCAGCGCGCATATCGTGCGCCTCAACGCCACGCCGTCGGACGGTCAAGTGCGCTCCGGCACTGTGATGAGACCGGCCCTGGTCCCGCGACAAGCATCTCTACGGATGCGGGCCGATGGTGGTTATGGTGAGCGTGTCAGCGTCAGGCCCGTATACCCACCAGATGCGCCACGCCGAAGGCGTCTGATTCTCCACGTAGGACTCCCATACATCCTCACCGTGGGGGCCGGTCATCGAATGGTACTTGTGTGATTCAAGCGCAGGGTACGAAGGACCAAGGTCCCTAAGAAAGCGCAGCGCCTTCCGCACCTTCTTTGTCTTTTCATCACGCGGACGGCTGATGAGGTCGTCCATTATGGCTTGCGCTTCATCCGTGTAGAGCAAGATGAATGGCGGCGCGCTCATTCGTCGTCGTCGTCGCCTACCAGGTAGTCGTCACGTCGCGACACCCTGGCCGCCGCGACGTCAGCCAGCCCGCGCAGCAGCGACTCGCGCACCTGCCCGTTCTCCCACACCAGCAACTCGCGCTGCGGTATGGATGCCATCGGCGTCAACAACAGGTCACCACCACGGCGAGACACAAGGAAGCGGTCGTTGCGGTTCACACCGATTCGCCCGAAGGCAATCCGCGAGCGATCATCCGCCTTGACCTCAGCGACGGGCTCGAATACGGCGTCAGCGGTCATGGTCACGCCTCGTTTCTGTGTACAACACCTAAGTTACATACCCATTGTGCGCCCAATAGAGAAAGTGGGCAAGTGGGCAATACCCCCGGATACGTCAGAAGTCCCCCGCATGAGATGACCACCTCTGAGACCCTTGAAATAGTGTCGACTGCCTCGGCGAGCCACAGCAGACTGTGAGGTGTGGACGAACGCTTTCCCGGTGAGTTGGCGACGCTTCGTGCCGATAACGTGCGCCTGCGTCGGCTGCTCGAGCTCAGTAAGGAGCACGCCCGCGCCGCGGATCCCGATCAGCCAGCCCTAACAGGTGCACCGACCGCGCCAGTCGATATGCGGTCGGCCCCGGAGGCGAAACTCCGGTTCTACGCAAGCCTGTTTCGTTGCCGCACCGATGTATACGCGCTCCGCTTGGAGAACAGACGTGACGGGCGATCGGGTTGGATGCCTGCCATCAACGGCTATTGGCGCAAGGGAATGAGCCGAGCCGACGCGGCCTATCTGACACTGACTGCGGAGGTGATCGCCAAACACCTGCGCGGCGATCTCCACATCGGGCTCTACCCGCTCGGCGATGACGACACGTGCTGGTGGGTGGCCGCGGATTTAGAGAAAAACTCTGCGATGCTGGACGCCCTGGCCTACCTGAAAGCCGCACGCGCCTATGGGATTCCGGCGGCGCTCGAGGTGTCGCAGTCCGGTCGCGGCGCACATGGTCCCAAGACCAGCACTATAGGCAACAAATAATCCGAGCCCGATCACGCCATCACAGCAGATCAGAGCCTGATTCGCTCAGTCGGGCTGACAGGATTTGAACCTGCGACCACTTGACCCCCAGGGAACCGGACAGTGTGAACTACTGTTCTGGTGCGTCCAATAGGTGCAGGTCAGCACGTCCTGAGTGTCCAGTCTGTGTCGTCCTGTCCAGTCTGTTCGCGCCTGTCTTGGGACACTGGCGGGACACTGACGAAGGGTGTTCGGCGCTACAAGGCGACATCCGGCGGCGCTGGGCTGGTCGCGGTGAACGAACGGGACCACGATGGCGGCGACGGCCAAGTGGCTCGGCCAAGACCCCGCAATGACGCTGCGGGTACTGGCGACCCCGGCATCGGCGGTCACGGTGGGGCCGAGGGGGCTGGCGGGGCCGGTGACAACGGCGCCAACGGCGGTCCGGCGTCGATGGGGGCGTCGGGTTCGCGGGTGGCCACGGCGGTGCCGGCGGTGCGGGTGGCGACTCCGGACCAATTCAGGGAGCGATCCGATCCAGTAATCGAGCAACTACCCGGCAGATACACCGGGTGCTCCCATTACTGGCAAACGGGTGGTCCCATGACCGTGGCTAAACCCAGCTCACACCGGTCGCATCGTCGTGGCGGGTGACAAAAGTCATAAGCGTCGGAGTAGGTTGACTCAAGTGAGCGACAGTGGTCCCTTTCCCGACGATGTCCCTCTCGCCGATGCTATCGAGCAGCAGCGCCCCGCAGCTGAGGCCGCCGACCTGGAAACCGTCGACCTCGACGAGCGGGTGCCGATCGAGAACGGCGATACGCCGCTGGAAAGCAATGCGCCGGACTGGCAGGANNGGGGGGGCAGATCGTGCAGAGGCACCAGATCGGCGCGACACGATGAGCGCGCTGAACTCAGCAAACCAGGCCACTTCCATCCGCGCGGTAGAACGTCGACTGTCCAAACAGTCGCCACCGACGCTCCGGAAAAGTATTCCGATGTGACCATGATGTCCGCCAGGCTCTTGTTGAGGGCGTCGACTAACGGTTCCAGATCCTCAATGTCGCACTGGTATACGGAGCGGCAACCGCCTGTCGTCAGCCGCAGACTTCGGGCCAGCTTTGATGCCACACTTCTGGCATGACATTCACAGTGAAACATCCGGACGGTCCCGCCGACGAATACAGCGACGAAGACACTTACGAATTCCTGAACGATGGCGTCCTCAAGGTTTGGGTGTCGTCTACCGGAAAGACTTACTACTTCCCGGCGGGTGGGTGGAAGACGCTGATCGCAGGAAACGGGCACGAACCCGGCCTGAGGCTCTCGCCATAGCAGCCACGCAGCACCCACGGCTGCTGCGCCACTCCCCGGGCCGTGGCGTGGCTGGAGTCCGGTGTGCATATTAAGGCGGTCGCTGACCTGCTCGGCAATTCGTCCATTGGCTGAGGTCCAGGCGTTCCACGAGTCGGTGCGTCATGAGCGGCCCTACGCCTGCTGGCTCCTGTCCTGCTACGGGCTACGCAGCTCCAGCGACACCAGACAGCATGCCCGTCGGGCTGGGGCGAAGCCCGGCTAGAGCTTGTAACCGATGGCGCGCAGCAGTTCGTGCCGGTCGGCCACGTCGCGATCGGTCTCCACCCCGAGGGGCACTTGTCCGTCGACGACGCCCACAATGCCACGGCCACGCGGGGTCACCGCGACCAAGATGTCAACCGCATTGGCTGTGGCGCAGTGGATCGTACAGACCTCGGGCACCGCCTTGACCGGGTTGAGGATGTTGACCGGGAACCCGTCACGCAAGAAGATCACGAAGCAGTGCCCGGCGGCGATGGCCAGCGCATTGCGGGTCGCGAGCTCGACCAATTCAGGATCATTGCCGGTGCGGCGAACCAACCGTGGCCCGGAGGCCTCGCAAAAGGCCAGCCCGAACCGCAGCGACGAGCTCACCCCCACCATCGCCTCATGCAGGTCCTCGACCGTCTTGATGAAGTGCGCCTGCCCGATCACGACATTGACATCGTCCGGCTTGTCGACGGGCACCACATCCCAGGAAAGCGTCGTCGTGGTCACATGCACATCCTGCCACCGGCACGCGACAGCCACGTCCGATGCTCGGAATGCGAACAGTCCTCTTTGCGGGCGCCGCGTTCGCCCTTATGGGTTCCGGGTACGGCCCGCACCCATCGGAGGTACCTCTGGGCGATGCGGACCTTGGGCCGCCTCATCGATGGCAGACGCCACGTATTCGCGGAGAACGACCTCCCAGATGCTGCGTCCGATCGATGAAGCCAACGAAAGGCGCCACGTCGGACATGGCGTGCTTCGCCTGGTCGATTTGGTTGTGCTGACGATGGACGATGATGGATCACTCACGCGCGTGGAGATCGCGGACGAGGACTTCGGCGACCTGCTGATCGCCGACAGCCAACTCGCCCCCGCCGATGTGTTCGCCATGTTCGAGGGCCGTGGTGTCCATGTGCTCCAGAGCGAACGAGCCCAGGCTGTGGCGCAGTCGCTCGTCCCAGTTTCGGGCCTCGCCCTGATCCTGGAGCATCGGTGGGCCAGGTCGCTGTTCGATCCGATCGCGGATCTGGGCGGCGCCGTGTTCAGCGAGCGCTTCATCGGAGAACGGGCCGAGAAGCTTGTCAGCGTGCAACTCGCTGCCTTGGAGGACACCGCCCGGGTGATCGACGCAGCGTACGCCGCGCAAACCGAGGCGGAGCGGGCGTCTGTGGCGGCGATCGATGCCGCTCATCAGAAAGCAGACGAGGCGGTGCGGGCGTCAGCCGCGGCGACTGATACCGCCCACCAGAAAGCAGACGAGGCCGCGGTGGCCGCCTCCGTCACGGCGGTCGAGCTGGAAGTCCTGCGCTGCTTGCCGACCAAGATGACCTTCGCGCTGGTGGCCGACAAGCTGGGGATCTCTCGCTCCGCCGCCAAAGAACGCGCCGAGCGTGCCTACAAGAAGCTGGGTGTGCACAATCGCGCCGATGCGGTCGCCCGTGCTCGCGAACTCGGATCGATCAGACGCGTGGCCTGAAGGCCGCATCGTTCTCAATCTTGCATTGGCGGGACGGACTCTCCCCCCGCCATCCGCCGGCCGTCTCTCGAACTGAATAGTCCGGTCCGATCACCGCCGGGGCGCGGTGGACGGTGTCAAAGCTTGTCGGCTATCTCAGCGAGCTCGCTGACAAGTACGGGGTCAGCGCCCGTCAGACGGAGTCGAGCATGTGGGCCAGCATCCGCAGCGTGTGAGCGTTGTCCCGGCCGTCGGCACCCCGGCGAATGTGTCGGCCACATTCCGCAGAGTGCGAGGCGTTGGTCCCAACGGAAGTGGTCCTAAGGCCCTTCGGCGCGGCGCCCCTTCGCGCCACACTCGGGGGATGATGCAGTTCGACGATCGTGGCGATGCTCAGCGTCTACTGGCCCAACGGCTAGTTTCGTTGCGCGGCGATATGAGGCTATTCGACGATCGTGTCGACGCCGGACGTCGGCTGGCCGAACGCCTGAAATCCTTGCGCGGCCAGGACATTGTCGTGCTGGGCCTGCCGCGAGGCGGGGTCCCGGTGGCTTTCGAAGTCGCCAAGGCGCTGCACGCCCCGCTCGATGTCCTTGTGGTGCGCAAGCTTGGGGTGCCGTTTCAGCCCGAATTGGCCTTCGGCGCCGTCGGTGAGGGCGGGGTGCGGGTGATCAACGACTCCGTCGTGCGTGAGGCGGGCCTCCGCAGCAACGACATGGACGCGGTCGAAAACGCGCAGTGCGCCGAGCTGCAGCGCCGCGTGGAACGTTTCCGCCGCGGGCGTGACCGCATCTCGCTGGCGGGGCGGGTCGCGGTGATCGTCGACGATGGCGTCGCCACCGGGGCGACCGCAAAGGCCGCCTGCCAGGTGGCCCGCGCCCAGGGCGCGAGCCGGGTCGTGCTGGCGGTTCCCATCGGCGCGGCCGACATCGCCGAAAGCTTTGCCGACTACGCCGACGAGGTGGTGTGCTTGGAGACGCCGGCGTTGTTTTTCGGCGTCGGGCAGGGCTACCGCAACTTCACGCAGACCCCCGACGACGAGGTGATCGCACTGCTCGATCGCGCCCGCGACGGCTTTCAGCAAGTCGTCGCCAGCGCCAGCGCCGGCGACCCGCCGCTGCGCGATGAGGAGGTGCGGGTGGCCGCCGGACCGGTGTCGGTGGCCGGGCACCTGACCATCCCGGAGCACCCGACCGGCGTCGTCGTCTTCGCCCACGGCAGTGGCAGCAGCAGGTTCAGCGCGCGCAACATCTACGTCGCCGACGTGCTGAACGGTTCCGGAATGGCCACGTTGCTGTTTGACTTGCTCACCCCGGAGGAGGAACGCGACCGCGCTAACGTCTTCAACATCGAACTTCTGGCACGGCGCCTGGTCGACGTCACCGGCTGGTTGGCGGGCCAACCCGACACCGCTGCGCTGCCGGTCGGCTACTTCGGCGCCAGCACGGGCGCGGGTGCGGCATTACGCGCCGCCGCTGATCCCGCGGTGACGGTAAGAGCGGTCGTCTCACGCGGCGGGCGGCCGGATCTGGCGGGCGAGTCGCTGACCAAAGTTCACGCGCCCACGTTGCTGATCGTGGGCGGACGCGACGAGATGGTCCTTGAGCTGAATCGACGCGCGCAGGCCGCGATGCCGGGCCCATGCGAACTCACCGTGGTCCCCGGCGCCACCCACCTTTTCGAAGAACCCGGCACCCTCGAGAAGGTTGCGGTGCTGGCCCGAGACTGGTTCATCAACCACTTAAGCCCTGCGGCTCACAACCGCTAGACCAGCGCGACAAGCCATGGTGGACAACACATCAGGGCATCGCAGTGTGCCGAACACGGCGGATCTGCGGATCGAGGTGTGGTCGCCCTCCCGCGTGGGTTGCATCGGGGAAGCGGTGCTTGGAACCTCAAGGACGGATTGTTGAAGGTTGCGGCCACCCTCGGCAGAGTCGGCAAAGAGCTGGTGATCACCGAGCCGAAGTCTGCGCGGTCCCGCCGAACGGTGCCCCTGTCCCCCTGCCATTGTGGCGCGGCTGAAGGCGCACAGAGCCACTCAGGCGGCAGAACGACTGCACGCCGGGGAACAGTGGACCGACTCCGATCTGGTGTTCACCACCGAGTTCGGTGGCCCGGTCGATCCGCGCAACCTGCTGCGGACTATCGAGATCGCATCAGCGAAGGCAGGCGTTAAGGATGGAGGTGTACACACGCTGCGCCACAGCGCCGCCGTCGCCTGGCTTGAGGCGGGGGTGCACATCAAGGCCGTGGCTGACCTTCTCGGGCACGCAGCACCCGAAGTTTTGGCCGCGGCGTCGACGGATTTGAGCGGGATCGGGGAGGCGATCAGGAAGGCTACGGCGTCGGCCGCGCCGTCGACCATGGGGATTGTGGCAGCGGCCGCTGATGAGGTGTCGGCGGCGATCGCGTCGGTGTTTGGGGCGCACGGCTCGGCTTATCAGGCGCTGGGCGCCCAGACGGCGGTGTTTCAGGAGCAGTTTGTGCAGGCGTTGACCGCGGGTGCGGGCTCGTATGCGTCCGCGGAGGCGGCCAGTGTCTTCCCGCTGCAGGCCGCGGAGTAGACCCTGCTGGGCGCGGTGAATATAGGGCCCTCTCGGCACAAGGGAGGCGGTCCCGGATCTCTCCGAAACCGCCTCTGACCTGCCCTTTAACCGGTCGGGCTGACACCGGTCGGGCTGACACGGTCGGGCTCACAGCGTCGGGCTGACAGGATTTGAACCTGCGACCACTTGACCCCAGTCCACCAGAAGTGGTTTTGAGGTGTGCCAGCATGGCCCGGACGTCTCGCCCAGCAGCGAAAACGGACCCCGGTGGTCCTGGACAAGATCTCGAAATTCTTCCTGGACGCCCCGGTGGACATCGCCTCCAAGCTCGGTATCCGTCCAGAGCAGGCAGCCAGCGCCTACCGACGCTGACTGACCTGCTCCCGCAACGCGGCCGCATCTGCAGGGTACTTTCCCACCGAGTCGAGAATCGATCCGGTGGCCGAAACCTCAGCCCGAGGTTAACGCCTGAGCCGGGAGCGCATCAGGGCCAAAAGCCACTGTCGCGTGATCACGTCACGGCGGGAACGTGGAATTCCCCGGAGGCCGGAATGCCTGGCCACAAGACCGGTTAGCTGGCGAAGGTGACAGAAGAACCATCCACAAAAAACCATTCACTATCTACAAATGCACGTGCTCCAACTCCAACTGCCAAGACAGTCCACATACTTCCAACCACGACGACAGCGGGAAAAAATGCCCATTCTGCTATTTCGGCAAGCTGTCTTGCATAAAAGAGGTCCACAACATTCCCTGATTGCAGGGTGCTCATAGCCCTGACGAACTAGTCGCGGCTGGCCGATGTCATCGCCTGTACCGCCGCCAGCCGATCTGGCCGCACCCGATGCCTGTGCAACGGGTCAGGGATCGCGGCCGCCTACCGCGCCGCCGCTGGCTGCGCGCCCAGGTATGTTCTCAGAAGACACCTGACTGGCCTGACCGGGCAGCGGCGCCACGGACGTCAAACCCGGCACCTGCGCCCTCCGATCCGACGCTGCCGATACGCCCTCGTGTAGTCGCGATGCGCCGAAGTGCATTCAGAACATCTACAACCCTGCGAAAAACGAGCGCGTCGGGGATTCGGCCCTCAGACCGCGTGTCTGATCAATCCGAGTTCGCGAGCACGGGCGACCGCATCGGCGCGATTGTGCACACCCAGCTTCTTGTAGGCACGCTCGGCGCGTTCTTTGGCGGCGGAGCGAGAGATCCCCAGCTTGTCGGCCACCAGCGCGAAGGTCATCTTGGTCGGCAAGTAGCGCAGGACTTCCAGCTCGACCGCCGCGACGGAGGCGGCCACCGCGGCCTCGTCNNGGCAGCCAGTTGCACGCTGACAAGCTCCTCGGCGCGTTCTCCGATGAAGCCCTCGCTGAACACGACTCCGCCCAGATCGGCGATCGAATCGAACAGCGGTCTGGCCCACTGATGTTCCACCAGGATCAGGGCGAGGCCCGAACCGGGGACGAGCGACTGCGCCAGGGCCTGGGCTCGCTCGCTCTGGAGAACATGGACACCGCGGCCCTCGAACGTGGCGAACACGTCGGCGGGGTCGAGTTGGGCGTCGGCGATCAGCAGGTCGCCGAAGTCCTCGTCGGCGATCTCGACGCGCGTGAGTGATCCGTCATCGTCCATCGTCAGCACAAGCACATCGAGCAGGCGGAGCACGCCACGTCCTTGTAGCCTGTCGATCTCCTCGATAATGGTGCCGACGAAACCGACCCCAGGTGCGAACCCAACCGCGATCAATTGCATCGGCCCAATCGTGCTGGCGTCTGTTCCCGCGTCCACCGCATCCTCGTTTCTCTGCGGGCCGTGGTCACGGCCTGGCATGATAAATGGCACCAGCCCTCTGCATGTAATGGTCCACCGATGGTTGACCGAACGATAAGGGCAATAAGTCACCGAGTCGCCGGGTTGACGTCGGGGGTTGGCAGCGCCGGCTCGGTGCACAGATGGGGCGCCATCATGGCTGCCAACAGTGGGCGATGCCGGTTTCGTCGACCGCTACTTTCCACGTAGAGCACGGTGCGCGTGCGGCCAGAGCGGTAGCCCGGCGAAGAACGTAGCGCCTACCGCGATGACGCCGATCGCCGCATCCACGCTTTTGCGGCCGTCGTAGACCCAATACACATCCTCCAGGTCCAGCAACAGCGCCAGTTCGTCGACGACGAGCGCAGTCGCCGACCCGTACGCGATCGCGACCGCGGGATGACGCCGTTGCTTCTCCGACCCGCGCAGCCCCACCGCCCCAACTCCGGCGAGCAACGCGATGCCGATGTTGTAATGATGGAAGTGGCGACCACCGAGACTGACTCCCCCGCCCTTCGGGCCGTGCCCCCCATGAATCCAATGCGTGATCACCCTGAGCCCGGCGAACACGGTCGTGAACGCCGCCCACGACATCACCGCTGATTGCTCGACCGGATCAAGCCCGTTCACCCCACTCGTGGCGCAACCGGGACCATCGGCCTTCGTCCTGGGAGACCTCACACGTCGAGGGGGCGGCAGCGGCGTGCGCGGGGGTGCCCGCGCGTGGAGAAGAACCCGAACTCGGATCGGTCATCATTCTCACCTCGGAGCGAAGACGACGGTGACACGTTAGTCGCTACGCTAGCCCCTGGCCGGTCAAATTGGGCGGCGTATATGGACCCGCCGGCCAATCGGCCGATGCGCATGCCGCTGCAACTTATCCAGAAGCTTGGCCGACCAGTTGTTGCAGGATGACGAGCGGTTCGTCGCTGGTTGCGGTGACGGCACGACCACGTTGTTCGCCGCCCTGGACGTGCTCACCGGCTGACGGCTTGCGTTTCCACAGCTTGGGTTGCGTGGCCTAGTGGTGTGTCTGTGAATTA
>PLSK01000184.1 GCA_003165155.1 Mycobacterium sp.
GTTGCTCGCTATCCGATGGGGGACAACGTATTAGTGCTGGCGAGCGACGATCACCGGGATGCGGGCAGCGTGTACCACAGCGGTGCTGACCGAGCCGAGCAGCATTCCGGCGAATCCGCCCCGGCCATGGCTGCCGACGACCACGAGTTGGGCGGACTCGGATTCGTCGAGCAGATGGCGCGCCGGGCGGTCAAACACCACCCGACGGTGAACGGTCAGGTCGGGATAGCGTTCCTGCCAACCAGCCAGGCGTTCCGCAAGGATTTCCGCTGCCCGGGATTGCAGGGGCGACCATTCCATGCTCAGCGAGTTGTCTAAGTCGCTCCGGGCGTGCAGGGCCACCAGGTCCACACCGCGGAAGGAGGCCTCGTCGAACGCGATCGCGGTGGCCAACTCCGAAGCCGGCGAGCCGTCAATGCCCACCAACACCGGTAACCGTGAGGGTCCCAGCAGGATCGGGGCCTCGTCGTGGATCACCGCAACCGGGCAGTGGGCATGATGGACCAGCCCGGTGCTGACCGAGCCGAGCAGGGTCCGCTGCAGCGCGTCTTGCCCGCGGCAGCCGACCACCATCATGTGCGCTTCTTTGGACACGTCGACGAGGCTCGGCACGGGCGCTGCGCACAGCAGTTCGCTGTCGATCTCGGGTCGGTTGCCGTCCTGCACGCTGTCTTCGGCGACCTTGATCGCATTGGCGATGACCTTGCGGGCCTCTTTCTCTCCGCGCCTTTGGTGGAGTTCAACGAGGATCGGGGCGGCCGGCCAGACTACCGGCGGGGTTGAGACGTGCACGAGGGTCAGAGGAACGTTGCGCATCGTTGCCTCGCGTGCGGCCCACCGCACCGCCAAATCGGAGGACGGGGACCCATCGACACCGACCACGACACCCGGATGTGAGCTAACACCAGACACTTCGCCGGCCTTCCTTGCGTGGATGCCGCCGACACTAGATGGTCGGCGATCGCCCGTCAGGAGGCCTTGGTCCCGACGGCAGTGGCCAAACGGCCCTTCGGCGCGCCGACCCATCGCGACACACTCGGGGGATGAAGCAGTTCGACGATGGTGGCGATGCCGGGCGTCTATTGGGGCGACGGCTGGCTTCGTTTCGCGGTGATATGAGGCTGTTCGACGCTAGCGCTTGCTGAACGCGGTCGGCCTTTAGTTTGCTGGCAAGCAACCGCCGAAAGCTCATTTGGGTATTTCATTTGGGTACGGCGCGGGAAATCGCCATTGAGCACAGCTAAATACAGCCTGTGACCTTGGTCGGGCTGACAGGATTTGAACCTGCGACCACTTGAACCCCAGTTGACCCCAAGTAAATAGTGGCAATGCATTTCCGCAGGTCAGCGGTGCCAGGCGGTAGTTTGCTGCGCGGCAAGACGTGCACAGACGCGCAGATCGTTCACCATCGCGCGTAACGTGTGGTCCCCGACTGGTCCCCAAGGTCACATGCGGGCCCACCGGCAACTGCGACCCTCTTTCTCGGGAGCACACTTGAAGGGGCTGAACCGTAGGTGCCGCGACTCCACGTTGAAGCCGAGACCAGCGGCGGCCGCGCGTCCGGGTCCGAATGGTGATCAGAGCACTCCGGTCGTCGCCGACGCAATCCCGGGATGAATTCCTGCGGTGGAGCCGGCGGTGGGGCTCCAAATACGTCTTCGCGAGTCGGAAGGGGCAATGCCTAGCGGCCTACCTTCCCTCTGAGCTGGAGGTGCTTGGGCGATAAGGGTGTCGCATGCGTGGAACTCGGGCGACGTCTAGTGCAAAATTCACCCAGTAGGTCGCTTCCGGCGGAGCGGCGTCTACATCTCGGCCATCAGGCCCATCGAGCAACTGAGGTTTGTCCACGAATCCGCAATCGCGGATTTTTACACCGCCCGCCGGCCCGACCTGCAAGCGTGCGGAGCAAGCTGTTCAGCCGATTCCCGAGTCTTTGCGCCTACTGCCGCGCGGTGTCAGCCGTACCTCCGTGATGGCGTGGTGCGCAGTTCCGGTGACTTCGATGGTCCACTGCGCGAGTTCAACGCGGTCGCCTGGCACGGTGGGGACGCGGCCAAGTGCGACCAGGACCAAGCCTGCGATCGTCGTGTAATCGCCGGCAGCGGCGTTGGTGATGTCGACATTGATGTCGGGCAGGCAGCGGATCGGAAATGTGCCGGGCAGGACCAGGCTCCCGTCGGGCATCGCCCGCACCGCCGTGACATCCCGGTCCGATTCGTCGTAGATCTCGCCGACAATCTCCTCTAGCAGATCTTCGATGGTGACGATGCCCGCAACCCCGCCGTGCTCGTCGATAACGAGGGCGAACTGTTGGCGTTCAGCCTTGAATCGCCGTAGTGCTTCCGAGACTCGGAGGCTGTCTGGTAACTGCAGGGCCGGTCGTGCCGCCTCAGCGACGGTCATGTGCTCACCGAGCAGGTCACGCAAATGCACCACACCGACCACGTCGTCAAAGTCGTGAGAATCGACTACCGGTGCGCGGGAGTGTCCCGATTCCGCGAGCGTGGTGCGGGCCTGCTCGGCTGTCGTATCCCCCAGCAGCGTGACCACCGCCCGGCGCGGAACCAAGACATCGCGCAGAGCGCGCTCATGAATCTCCAGTGCTCCGGTGAGCATCGTCCGCTGCTCAGCGGTCAGTCCGGGGTGACCGATTACAAGTTCACGTAACTCGTCGAGAGAGAGCGGTTCTCTACCGACGCTGGGATCGCCCCCTAACAGCCGAACGACGACGTCGGTAGCCTCACCAAGCAGCCAAAACGCTGGTCGCGAGAACGTGGCCAGCATCTCCAGCGGCGTGGCCACCAGCACGGACCAGCGCAGGGCGTACTGCATTGCCAGCCGCTTGGGAGCAAGCTCGCCAATGACGATGTTGACACCGGCCAGTATGAATGTGACGAGCGCAATCGCGACGGCGTTCGCCGCGCCGCCAAGAAAACTCAGCAATGACACGAGTGGCAGGGCGAGTGTTACCGCGGCGGTGGCCGACGCGAGATAACCGGCGAGTGTGATGCCGAGTTGGATGGTCCCAAGGAATCGGTTGGGGTCGCGGGCCATCCTGACCAGCGTGCGGTCGCCGCGTGTGCCGCGGCGTTCCAGCGCCCGTAGTTGTCCTTCACGCAGCGAGATCAGTGCGACTTCGCTGCCGGCAAACACCCCATTGACCAGGATCAGCACGGCAATGAGTGCGACGTCCAACCAATAGCTGCCCATGGTGAATTTGTACACCCACTGGCCATCGCGAAGGCTTCACCGACATAATGGACGGCGACCTGACCGTCGAAGACACTCCCGACGGCGGAACGACAGTGTTCTCGGTGTCCCTTTTTCGCGCCGGGACCGCACTCCGGCGACGCGGCCATGCCGAACCGTGGCAAAGCGATTCGGGCACACGCGGCGGTACAACCGGTTCGGGCCGCCTCAATTAACACACCGGTAATTGCCTTCACACTACCGTGGGTGAATGCGACGCGAGCCGCGGCGAACGATGGGTGTCGAGGAGGAGTTTCACCTTGTCGATCTGAAAACGAGGCGGCTGACGGCCC
>PLSK01000200.1 GCA_003165155.1 Mycobacterium sp.
CGCCCTTTTGGGGTGACCATATGTCGAAGTCTACTGATTCTGGAGTTGACAATCCAAAATCATAATGCTTTTGTGGAGTAGTCACTCCAATCTTGTAGCGAAGGCGGCCCCATGACCACACATTCACCCAGCATCGGCGAGCAGGTACATGCGTTCGTGGCAGGTCCCGCTGCCGCACTGCCTAGGGAGGTCATGGGTGTATTCACCGCTGAACAGGTCGACCTGGACGCAGCGGGTGTGCCTGCGGGGGTGAGTGGACCGGGTGCAGTGATGCCCGACGGTGAGTTGCTCGATGTCCATGGTGGCGCCACATCGTTGGCGCAGGTGCGGGCCGGTCGGCCCGCGGTGGTGGTGTTCTATCGGGGGGCGTGGTGCCCGTACTGCAACATTGCGTTGCGAACCTATCAAGCCGAGTTGGCGCCCGCCCTGGCCGATCGGGGGTTCGCCTTGATCGCGGTCAGCCCGCAGAGGCCCGATGGGTCGCTGACTGCCGCTCAGACCAATGAGTTGTCCTACTCGGTGGTGTCTGATCCCGGCAACCAAATTGCTTCCGCGCTGGGCGTTGTGACCGAGCCGTCTGCGGAGTCTGTTGCAGCACAGGGCAAGTTGGGATTGGACCTGGCCGAGCAGAACGCTGACGGCGGTCGGAGATTGCCGATGCCCACGACAGTGGTGGTCGATGCCACCGGAGTGATCCGCTGGATCGACGTGCACCCCAACTACACCACCCGCAGCGAGGTGTCCGAGATCCTGGCTGCGGTGGACGCGGTGAGCTGACCTGCATTGCCGCGGCCGCGCCGCACAGACGGTTCGTTGCGCGCTGCCGTCCCGCTATCTGTGCGGTGCCGCAAGACATCGGAATGGCCCTGAACCTGCGTTAGTTTCGGGGCTTTTTCCGTGCGGGGCCTTTGGGGAACGGCGAAAATCATCCCGGGCGCGACCGTGTATGGAGCGCAGCCTATCGGGGCAGCACGGCCTCGATGGCGCTGATGACCTCGGGCGCGTCTGGTTCGGTCCGGGGCCGAAAGCGATTGACCACCGCACCATCGGGCGCGACCAGAAACTTTTCGAAGTTCCACTGAATGTCGCCCGCCGCGCCATCGGAATCGGCGGTCTTGGTCAGCTCGGCGTATAGCGGCTGGCGGTCGTCGCCGTTGACATCGCCCTTCGCCAGCAACGGGAACGTCACCCCATAGGTCGTCGAGCAGAACTCCTGGATTTCATCGGCCGTGCCCGGTTCCTGGCCCATGAATTGGTTGCACGGGACGCCGACGACCGTCAGGCCGCGGCCGCCATAATCCTTGGCCAGCTTTTCCAATGCCGTGTACTGCGGAGTAAGCCCGCACTTGGAGGCGACGTTCACGACCAGCGTTGCGCCGTCGGACAATTCGGCTAGCGTGGTCGGTTTGCCGTCGAGGGTGGTCAGGGCGATGTCATTGAGGGTCACGCCGATGACGCTAACACTGCTTTGACTGGGCCGATCACTCTGACCCGTCGGGTAAATCGAGTGCTGAGTCGGCGCCCCAGGTCCCCGGCATCATCGGCATGCGTGGGCCACCGCCGAGCGCATCGTCGGCCAGCGTCGCCAACCCTGCCGCCTGCCCTGCGCCAGTCTTGGCGGCGGTTCCAGCGAAACCCTGGGTCCCCGCGCCCTTAACCGAGGCCCCCACGGCGACCCGCTCACCGCCGGCCGACGTGTCTTCGTCTTCCAGATCCATGTATTCGTAACCGCGCCCGAGCATTTGCGTCTTGGGCCTCCGTCGTCGCTGCCTTTGGGCCGGCTCCCGGGGCGTCGCCGCGACCGCCGCGGCCTCCACGCCGTCCGGTACCGGCGCAGTCTTTCGGGCGCCGAAGCCGGCGGCCCGCTTGGCAACCGCGCTCAGGTCGCCCACCAGGTAGCCGTAATTCTCCATGCCGGCACCCATGCCCATGCCCATGCCCACCCCCGCGCCGGTGGCCGTCGGTGGCGCGCTCGACAGCGGCGGTGCGGACCCGATCGTGGTTGACGGCGCGGCCACCTCCGCGGGAGCCTGCACCGATGTCGGCGTCGAGGTAGGGATGTTGGGGACAAGCGCCGCGACGGGCGGCAGGATCGGCGGTACGGGGGGCGGCGGCGGTATGGCGGCCAGCCCCGCCAAGCCGCTGAGGCCGGCGGCCGGTGACAGCGCAGCGCCGACGGTGAGCGGCGCCAAACTAGCGGTCAGCAAGGGCGTAACAATGGGGATTAGCAGCACAATAAATTGTTCGAGCAGAGTCTTCAGCAAGGCGATGGTATCGGTGATGATCGTGCCAACGGCTTCAACGGTGGTGAACAGGATCGTGAAACCGATCGTCGTAGGATTTCCCGTCGCGACCGCCGCCGTCAGATCCAGTGCGATATACGCGAATGTTTCGGACAGAAAGGCGATATAGGAACCAATGTCCAGCGGGTAGCCCANNAGGGACTGTTGAAAAACACGTTGCTCAACGGTTCTAAATAGTTGTTCCAGTAGTTGACAAAACCAATATTCTGCAACCATTGATACCATTGAGCCTCTGTGTCGGGGGGCAGCGGCAACGATTCCAGCCAGTTATAGAACCTGTTCCCCACGTTGGACACGATCGATGCGGGGTTGGCCTTTTCGATCTGCGGCGCCGTTGGGGCCTGCGGTGAGGCCGCCACCGCCGCGGTGGCGACCGCCTGATACGTGGTCATCACGGTCGCGGCCTGGATCCACATCCGTACATAGTCTGCTTCGTTGACCGCGATCGGGATCGCGTTGATGCCGAAGAAATTCGTTGCCATTAACACCGCATTGGTGGCGTGGTTGGCGGCCAGTTCGGCCAAGGTCGGCATTGCGGCTAGCGCGACGGTGTATGCGGCGGCAGCGGTTTCCTGTCGGGCCGCGGTTAGCGCGCTGTCCACCGAGGCTTCTGTCAGCCACGCCAGATACGGGGCATGGGCGGCCGCGTAGGCCGCGGCTGTCGGGCCTTCCCACGCCCCGGCCTGCACGCTCGCCAGCAGCGCTGCGAGCTCCTGGGCCGTCTCGGTGTACACGGTGCTCAACGAGTTCCACGATTCGGCCGCCGCCAGCAGCGGACCAGGCCCCGGACCGCTGCTCAGCAACGCCGAATGCACCTCCGGCGGTGCGGCCATCCAGATCGGGGCGGTCATCGGCAACGCGCTTCCACAAAGGGGATAACGCGATCGCTGGCTAAGACACGCGGCGTCATGGCGGCGGCCAAGCTCTCTCCGGGGTGCACCGCCCCGGGCTAGCAGGATGCGATGACGCGAGTGTCCTGGCTCTCGGATCGCCGCTCGCCTCGCCTTCCAGCCTGTGGCCGTGGCATATGAGGGTCGCTCCCCGATGACAGTGGCGGCACCGCGCCGGATTTACACCGGCTTCCTACGTCGTCATCGCCTTACCGGCAACAGTGTCGCATCTCGAATGCGGTGCGGGCCACAAATGCGAGGATTTTGTCGATCGTGCACCGCCGATCGCCTCGCGCGGGCAAATTCTCTGAGCCCTCCGATCCAACTAGCAGACACGCCTGGTGTGCGCGAAGATCGAGCGAACGAAGCTTTCGCACACAGATGGAGCCCTCGCATGAAGAACGTGACACGGTTGACCAGCACGGTCGCCGCCATTCTGGGCGGTATCGTCATGGCTGCCCCGATCGCGAATGCTGACCAGACGGATGACATTTTCCTGCAGGCGCTGACGCAGGGCGGAATCAGCTGGGCCAACGGCTCGGACCAAACCATGGTCAGTGTGGGGCATGCAGTTTGCAAAGACTGGTCCGACGGGGCGACGCAGGAACAAACCATCGCCGACGTGAAGAAAGCGCTGGGGTTAAGTGACTCTGGCACCGGCTATTTGGTCGGTGCGGCGACGCAGTCTTACTGCCCCCAATACATGTCCAGGACCCACTCGTGAAATAACACCTTCTCCACACGTTATCGCTGCAGTAGCGGGCGCGCGGGCACAAATTTCGGCCATCAGACCCTCCTTCCGACCCTTTCTTGCGCCGAGCGTGTTCTCAGGGTGGCCGAAAGGCGATTTTTCCGCCCTGACAACACGTTCGGCGTGGCTGGCGGACCTCGGAGACACGCTTGCGTCGGGTGTACTCACCACGGCTCGGTTGACACGGCGAGGCACGCTGAGCGCCGTGGCATACGCTGCATCCACCCACGGCGAAAGGTCAATCCATGCGAATAAGCCTGATAACTAACCTCAACAACGGCTCGCCGATCGAAACCTGTATCCGCGAGCTGACCCAAGCTCGCGACGAAGGATTCGCTCGGCTGTGGATCACCCAGATGCCCTTCGACGTCGACCTATTGACCGTCTTGGCCGCCGTGTTACGTGAAGTTCCTGGTATCGAAGTGGCCAGTGGCGTGGTGCCGATCCAAAACCAGCATCCCTCTCTGCTTGCCCAACGGGCGTTGACTCTCAACATCATTGGCGACGGACGATTCACCTTGGGTATCGGCGTCACACACCGGGCCGTCACCGAGGGGATGTGGGGAATCTCGTGGGACCGGTCGGTGAAGCGGATGTCCGAATACCTCGACGGCCTGCTGCCCCTCCTTGCCAAGGAACCTGCCGATGCGCCCGGCGAACTCGTCACGACCAGGGGAGCGCTGCAGATCCCGAATGCCCCCACGCCACAGGTGTACGTCGCCGCGCTGGGTCCACAGATGTTGCGGGTCGCTGGCCGGCGCACCGCGGGAACCCTCACGTGGATGACGGGCCCGAAGACGCTGCGCGAACATATTGGACCCACGCTGCGCGCCGCGGCCGCCGACGCGGGCCGCGCGGCCGGGTCGGTCGCGGTGGCCGCCGCGCTGCCGATCAGCGTCACAGACGATGTCGCCGCAGCCCGGTCACTGGCCGCTCAGCAGTTCGCGATGTATGGCCACCTGCCCTCGTATCGCGCGATGCTCGACCGAGAGGGCTTCGCCGGCCCGGAGGACGCTGCGCTGATCGGCGACGAGTCCACGGTCTGCCACCAACTCGACGAGCTTCGCGACGCGGGCGTCGACGAGTTCGTCGCTATACCGTTCGACCCGTCGACCGACGGAGGGCAGCGGACGCGGGCGTGCCTTCGGTCATGGGATTCCCGAGCTTCGGCTTCGTAGCCGGCCTGGCCGGGGCGTCACCGAACCGGCGTGACTTCTCGCTGCGGCAGCGGACGCGACCGCACCAGGGTCGGCCACCAGAACCACGGCCCCAGGATGCGGAGTATGCACGGCACAACGAAAGAACGCACGATCAGCGTGTCGAGGAGCAGGCCGATGCACACGGTCGAACCCACCTGACCAATAGTTCTGAGATCGCTCGTGAGCATCGCCAGCATGGTGAACGCGAACACCAAACCCGCGGACGTCACCACACCACCGGTGCTGCCGAGCGCGCGGATGAGACCGGTGTGCAGCCCGGCATGAATCTCTTCTTTGACCCTATTGATCAGCAGCAGGTTGTAGTCCGACCCGACCGCCACCAGGATGATGAACGTCAGCGGTAGGACCAGCCAGTGCAGGTGCAGGCCGATCAGATGCTGCCAGACGAGTATGGACAACCCGAAAGCCCCGGCGTAGGAGAAGGCCACGGTGCCGGGAATGACCAAGGCCGCCACCAGACTCCGCGTGATGAACAGCATGATCACGAAGATCAGCACGAACGCGGCTATGGCCGCGATCAGCAGATCGGACATCGCGTATTCCTTGATGTCCTTATCGTTCGATCCTGAGCCGCCGATGTAGACCCTCGCGCCGGCCAACGAGGTCTCTTTCAAGATCGTCTTTATCGCCTCAGGGAATTTTTCGACATGTTCCACCCCTTCGGGGCCCATGGCGTCACCCTCGTGGGTGACGATGAAGCGGGCGGCCTTGCCGTCCGGCGACATCATCAATTTCATGCCCGTCTTGACGTCATCGTTGTCGAAACCCTCGTGCGGGATGTAGAAGAAGTCGTCGCTGCGGGACTTGTCGAAGTCGTTGCCGACGTTGATCAAGTCGTCGAAGGTCTGGTCGGTCGCCAGCGACTGCAGATCCGCCGACCCGTAACTGTTGACCAGCTTCCCCTGCAGGGCTTCGGTGTCGTCAGCCGTGGCTTTCAGCTGCGCGATGATCTGTGGGAAGGCCTTGTCGACCTCCGCAAGAGAGATTTTGGCGTACTTGATGTCTTCGGCCAGCTTGTCGATGTGGTCGAGCGTGTCGAATACCGATCTGAACGTCCAGCAAACCGGAACGTCGAAACAGTGTGTGTCCCAATAAAAGTAGCTTTTGATCGGGCGGAAGAAATCGTCGAGATTTGAGATTTCCGCATTCATCTCATTGGTGACATTTTGCAGATCCTCAACGGTGAGGACCGTCTGGTGTAGCTCGTCCGACACTTTTTGGAAAAAGCCGATCTCTTTCCGCAAGACCCCGACAGAGTGCGCCTGGATATCTGCCTGCTGGTCGGTATTGGAGTTTTGTTCTCTATTGAACGGGAGCTGTTGACCGTTGCCGCTGCCCTGCGTGGTGAACAAATAGGGAATGCTGGCGTGCTGGAGCGCCCGGCCCAGTGGCCTGGTCATGCCTTGCACCATGGCCACACCAGGCAGGCGAATCAGAGCCCTGGCGACCCGGTCCAGGGAGATGAAGTCGGCCGAATTGCGCATGTCGTGATCGCTTTCGACCATCAGCATCTCGGAAAACAGCTTGCTCTTCGGGAAGTGCCGATCCGCCGCCAAAAAACCCAGATTGGCTGGCGCATCGGCCGGCTGGTACTGACGGTCGTCGTAATTCTGCCGGTAGGTCGGGACGAAGATCGCCCCGATCATGACGACGGCAGAACTGGCCGCCAGGATCGGCACCGGCCAGCGCACGACGCTCGCTCCGATGCGCCGATACAGATGCGCCTTCGCCTGCTGCTTCGGGTCGAACATTCCGAAAAGGCTGCCCACAGTCAATATCGCTGGACCAAGCGTCATCGCGGCCGCGATGGTGAATAGCATGGTGATCGCGACGGCCGGCCCCATGGTGTGGAAGTAGTTCAGGCGCGCGAACGTCAAGCAGTAACACGCGCCGGCGATCGTCAGCCCAGAGCCGATGATGATGGGCGTGACGCCCTTATACGCGATGTAGAAACTGTCCTCCCGGCTCCCGCCGGCATGCCGGGCCTCGTGATAGCGACCCATCAAAAAGATGCCGTAATCCGTTCCCGCGCCCAGGGTCAGCGCGATGACGATGTTCACGGCGAATGACGAGAGTTCGATGTACCCGAGATGCCCCAGGGTTGAGGTAACGCCCTTCGCGACGAGCATCTCGATCAGGACTCCGAGCAATGGCACCATCAGGATGGAAGGATTGCGGTACACCAGCAGCAACAGCACGATGATGAGGATGATCGTGACGATCGTGACGTTGTTCAGGCTGGCATTGGCAATTTTGAGCGTGTCGGAAGCCAGCGGAGCCGCGCCGCTGACGTAGACCTTGAGCCCGGGTGGCGTGGTGTCTTTTGCGACGATGTCGCGGACGGCATCCACGGACTCGTTAGCCTCAATCTGGCCGATGTCGCCGGCGAGGCGCAGTAGCACATAAGCGCATTTGCCATCCACGCTCTGCGCCCCCGCCGCGGTGAACGGTTTGCCCCACAAATCCATCACGTACTGCACGTGCCGGGTGTCGTGCTGGAGGCGGAGCATCAGATCGTCGTAGTACCGGTGGTCCTGGTCTCCCAGTGGTCGGTTCGCCTCGAACACCACCATGGTCAAGTTGGTCGAGTTGGATTCGTGAAACTTTTCGCCGATGTGCAGCAGCGCCCGCTGCGAGGGCGCGTAGTGCGGGACCATCGGCCCGGCGAGTTCTTCCGCGACCCGTTCTACTTGCGGCATAAAGGTGTTCGTCGTGATGGCGAGCAAGCTCCAAAAGAAGATGATCGGTATCGCAAAAGTACGCACCATTCGGGGGACGAACGGACGTTTGGCCCGGGGCTCACTCGCCTGGTGCTCACTCACGCGGATTTCACCCTGCACTCGACGTCCGCGTTCTCGTGATTATCCGATTGTTCGTCGCGGACTACGCCATCGACCAGCATGCGGCAGCCCACCTGGCCGCCCTGAACGTGCACCGAGATGCTGCCGGACGCGACCGTGAGTGTGGTGGTCTCGGTGTGGGACCACGGCAAAGTGGTGACATCAACCTGATGCGGATGCCCGTCGATGTCCACGTAAACGAGCTTCCCGCCGTCGCCGGCGGAGCCGAACACCTCGTATGTGATCCGTTTGAGATTGAACTCGTCGGGTGCCTGCGGACCATTGACGGTGATGACCGGCTCCGGTTCGGAGAACTGATGCACTTTCCACATGCACAACAAGCCCAGGCCGACGGCAACGACGGCAACCAATGGCATCCAGGCCCGCGCCAAGACAGTCCTGGTGGTCAAACGAGGGCTCACTGGATCACCTTTCGGAACCCGATCGAAACTTCGTATTCACGCCCCCGGGCCCGGCCTCGCGCAACCCAGATAGTAGACGGTCATGTGCCCAATAGCCTATGACCGTAAAGACTATCGGCACCGCGCCGCAACGCCAACAGCAAGCATGTGCCCATCGCAACCTGCCAATGCCGTCCGGCGTCAAGCTGCTTTTCGCAGACGCCCTTTCAATCGTGCGCTGCGGAGAAGTTGAATGGCCAGGTTCGTCGAGGTGAACATGGGTATCACCCCGAGGAATGTCCGCTCGGAGGGCGTCGCTCCGTGTAAGTGGTAAAGGCTGCCAAATACAAAAAAGCAGCCCAGCATGAACAAAGCGCCGGGGATACATAACGCCCTGATGGTCCCACGATCGGCAACGACTTGCTTCGCATATGTCAACTCATCGGCCGACATCGGCTCGCGTTTGCGCACCTTTTTTATAACCGATTTAGCACTTCCGATTTCTTCGCTTATCGGAAGAGTAGGTCGCGACTCCAGTTGTCTTACGTACAGAAAGCCGATAAAGGCCAACACCAATCCCAGCGACAAGGCGGCTATTGTCAGATAACCCCAGAAGAGCACTGTCATTTTCCAGTCCTTTGCCCCGCTGTCGAAGACTCCTTAAAACGCTACCTCGCTGTGTCGGACTGCCGCCAGCGGGGAAGATCTGCGACCGCGTTGTGAGTTGACGCGGGTGACGGCACATCCACAAACAGGAACGAGGCACCATCCATGACCGCAGATCTGCCCGACAATGCGCTGGAACTTCGTTCGTTGGTGACGTCGCAGGGCACGCTCGAGCTGTTCCTGCAGGATGTTCCCGTTCCAACGGCCGCCGCCAACGAGGTGTTGGTGCGGGTGGAAGCGTCGCCGATCAACCCGTCAGACCTGGGCGTTTTAATCGCCGGCGCGGACATGACCACCGCGACGGTGGCGGGCACGCCTGAGCGCCCCACCGTCACCGCATCGTTGGGGGCGGGGGCACTGGGAAAGCTTTCGGCGCGACTCGATATCCCGCTTCCCGTGGGCAATGAGGGCGCCGGCACCGTTGTGGCCGCGGGGTCGTCGGCGGCGGGCCACGCACTGCTCGGGAAAACGGTGGGGATCGCCGGCGGCGGCATGTATGCGCAATATCGAGCGGTTGATGCGTCCGCGTGCCTTGCTCGTGAACCCCCAGGATTCATGAACTGGGATCGTGGAACTACGTTGTTACCGAGACCGTATTCCATCAATCACGGCATCAACAGAAAGAAGCGGGCCCTATGAGTGCATCCGCCAAGCCCATCCGGGTTTTTCAGGTGGCCACCGGCAACGTCGGCTCGGAGATGATCAAGAGGATCGCGCATCGCCCTGACCTGGAACTCATTGGCCTGCATTGCTACTCAGCGGACAAGATCGGTCGCGACGCCGGCGAGATCGTCGGTCTGCCCCCGATAGGTGTCAAGGCGACCGGCACCGTCGAGGAAATCATCGCCGCCAAACCTGACGTCCTGACCTTTCATGGTGTCTTCCCCGATGAGGACCTCTACGTAAAGGTTCTCGAGGCGGGCATCAACGTCGTCACCACCGCCGACTGGATCACCGGGTGGCACCGCGACACGAACCACCCGCACCCGTCGGGCAAGCCCGTCACGCGCCTGCTGGCCGAGGCCTGCCAGAAGGGCGGTTCGACGTTCTACGGCACCGGCATGAACCCTGGAGTGAACCAGATCCTCGGTGTTGTGTGCTCGGCCGACGTCGCCGAGATCGAGAACATCACTACCCTGGAATCGGTTGACGTGTCGTGCCATCACTCCAAGGACACGTGGATCGAGGTCGGTTACGGGCTGCCGGTCGATGACCCGAGCATCCCCGGCAAGCTCGAAAAGTACACCCGCGTATTCGCCGACAGTGTGCTGATGATGGCCGACTGCTTCGGACTCGAACTCGACGAGGTGAAGTTTAGCTACGAGCTGGGCGCCTGCACCAAGGACGTCGACCTGGGCTGGTACCAGATGCCGAAAGGTTCGCTGGGCGGCAACTACCTCAAGTATCAGGGGATGGTGGACGGGGTTCCGCGCGTGGAGACGCACCTGGAATGGCAGATGACCCCGCACACCGATCCGAGCTGGGATATCAAGGGCTGCTACATCACTCAGATCAAGGGNNGTGGACCTGTCCAACCCGGACAACTTCGCCTCCATCGGCATGACCGTCACCGGCATGCCGGCCCTCAGCGCGATCTCGGCGGTCGTCAAGGCCCCGGCCGGGCTACTGACAAGCGCGGACGTGCCCCTGCGCGGGTTCGCNNGCAGGCCGAGTAGTCGGCGGCACATATCGGTCAGCTTGGTACGCAGCGTGTCGTCGTCGATATCGCCGACCAGTGGATGCATTACCGCGGTGCTGATGGCGCCCGAGAGCATGGCGCCTTCGATTCGTCCGTCCTCACCCATGTCACCCATTAGCACCCGGTAGAGGCGCTCCATGAACCGTTGGAATGGTTCGTGTTCGGCCAGCAATCGGACGACAACGGGATCGAACTGCAAGGTGCGTACCAGTCGACGGTCGCGAACCGCCATGTCGATGACTCGCACCAGAAGTTCGTCGCGGGCTTGCTGCTCGTCGCCCTGAGTCTCGGCTTCCTGCAGTGCCGGCGCCAGTCGGGCGAGTTCGTGCTCCGTAACCGCCAATACGATATTGTCTTTGGTCCGGAACTGGTGGTAAATAGCGGCTTTCGTGATCCCGACGGCGTCGGCGATCATCTGCAACGAGGTTCCGCTGACGCCGTGCCGAGCGAACAGATCCAACGCGGCATCTAGCACCCGGGTGCGCGCGGCGCTGTGCTTGACGACCCGTAACTCCCGGTCGGCGACCGGCGGTTCTGCTGATCCCACTCGATGAGAGTAGCGAAGGAGATTGACCTAAGCTAGCCGATCGGCTAGCTTCGCAAACTAGTCAAAGAGGCGGAAGGAGTCGATGATGGCGCGACGACGCACCGATGGTGAGGTCATCCTGCTCTGGACTTTGCCGGTGACGGTGATCATCTGGATAGCCAGCTTTCTCCTGTTTCCGGGTTTCAACCCGCCGATGTCACCCACGATGTCTGCGGAGCAGGTCGCCGCGTTCTATCGCGATCCGGCGCATATCCCGGAGATCCGTTACAGCATGATCGTGTTCAACTGGTTCGGCGTCAGCCTCATCCCGATTCTGGCCCTGATCGTGCTGCAGGTCCGCAGGATGGCTCATCGCACGCCGATCTTCTC
>PLSK01000227.1 GCA_003165155.1 Mycobacterium sp.
AAGTTTCGACTTCGGTTTTGGGAACTCCGGCAGCAACGACATCGGCTTCAACCTCACCGGCAGCAACCAGGTGGGCATTGGCGGGTTGAACTCGGGCACGGGAAACATCGGCTTCGGGAACTCGGGGAGCAACAACGTCGGTTTCTTCAACTCCGGTAATGGAAACTTTGGCTTCTTTAATTCCGGGAACGGTAACTTCGGTTTCGCGGACTCAGGCAACACCAACACGGGCTTCTGGAACGGGGGCTCCTTCAACACCGGTTTCGGGAACGGGGCTGACGCCAACCTCGGCTTCGGGAACGCGGGTTCTGGGAACGTAGGCTTCGGTAACGCGGGCAGCGGCAACGTGGGCTTCGGAAACGCGGGCCTTTTCAACAGCGGTAACTTCAACTCGGGCGGCGTACTCGCAGGTGCCCCAAACACCGGTAGCTTCAACTCGGGCAATGTGGACACGGGCTGGTTTAACTCGGGCAACACCAACACGGGTCTGCTCAACTCGGGCAACCTGAACACGGGCCTCGGCAGCTCGGCTGACCTCACCGGGATAGTCGCGAACTCGGGCTTCGGCAACTCCGGGAGCGGATCCTCGGGCTTCTTCAATTCGGGCGACTTTTCCTCCGGCTTGCTGAACAACGGCTCGCAAAGCGCCGGCTTCTTTAATACGGGCACCTTCCAGACGGGCGCGTTTAACTCGGGCGGCTCCGACACGGGCTTNNAACTTTGGCACGTTCAGTGCGGGCGCATTCAACCAGGGCGACTACCAGGCCGGTATTTTCGGTCAGCCCTAGAGGATCCGCCTGCGGCGTCGGCGATCGCCGGTGGGGCAGGCTGGCGGACCGCGTGATCTCTCTGGCCAGTGCTTTCGACCCGGTTTGGATAGGCGCCCCAGCACCCTTTAGCAAACTGCAGGGCAATCGCCTAGATCACGTAGATGAACCCTCGCGCAGTCGTATTGAAAACGGTTATCGTTCTCGGCGTGAGTGTCTTGCAGCCCCAATTCCACCGCGCATCCGTCGCTGCCGCCGTCGCGCTGACGCTCGCGCTGGCGGGCTGTTCGTCGAGCCAGACCAAACCCTCTGCACCGTCTCACGCCTTCACCGCGGCCTGCCCAACTGCCCCGGTGGCTGTGGTGGTCAGCGTCGATCAATGGGGCGACATCGTCTCTGAACTTGGCGGCGCCTGCACGAACGTCAAAGCTGTGCTGGCGAGCTCGTCCGTGGACCCGCACGACTACGAGCCGTCACCGGCCGACGCGGCCTGGTTCACCGGCGCCAAACTCGTAGTCGTCAACGGCGCCGACTACGACGCGTGGGCCTCCAAGCTGGCCGCGAGCTCGGCTGCCCGCGCCCCCTTGGTGAGCGCCGCCGAAGTCACCAAGACACCGGATGGCGCGAACCCACACCTGTGGTACAAGCCGTCGGCGGTGACCGCGGTCGCCGACGCAGTAACCGCCGAGCTCAGCAAGCTCGACCCGCAGGCCAGCGACTACTTCAACCAGCGCCGAGCGCAGTTCACCACCACGATGGCCCGCTACACCAGCCTGATCAACAAGATCAAAGCCGGGGCGTCAGGCAAGTCCTATGCGGCCACCGAAAGCATCTTCGATTACCAGGCGCAGGCACTGGGTCTGGTCAACAAGACTCCGGCGGGCTATCAGCGGGCGTCTGCCAACGAATCAGACCCGTCGCCGGGCGATATCAATGCGTTCCGCACCCTGCTAGCCGGCCGGCAGGTCGACGTCTTGATCTACAACAGCCAGACTCAGGGGTCGATCCCCGGGCAGATCCGTTCGGCTGCCGGACAGGCCCGGGTGCCCGTCGTCAACGTGACCGAGACCGTGCCGCCCGGGCAGACCTCGTTTGAGGGCTGGCAGGAAACCCAGCTGACCGCGTTAGGCAAGGCGCTCGGTGTCGCTGTCTGAACTTCCCGCCGCTCCCGCCGCGCTGGCATTCACCGACGTCAGCGTGGTGCGCGGCGGACGACTCCTCTGGTCACGCGCCAGCTTCACGGTGCCCGCCGGCGGCGTCGTCGCTGTCATCGGACCCAACGGGTCGGGCAAGACCACCCTGTTGCACATGGTCCTCGGACTGATCCCGGCGGCCAGTGGCCAGCTCGAGGTGTTCGGCCAACACCCCGGCCAGGACAACGACAGCATCGGCTATGTGCCGCAACACTATGCCGCCAGCGCGGGCGAAGCCATCCGCGCCGCGGATGCGGTGCTGCTCGGACTCACCGGGCGCAGGTGGGCGTTCCGGCGCAGCACCGCAGCCCAACGCCAGCAGGTCACCCAGGCACTGGCCGCCGTCGAGGCCACCGAGTTCGCCGACCGGCGGCTGTCGATGCTTTCTGGCGGGCAACGCCAGCGCATCGCGATCGCCACAGCTCTGGTGGCACAACCGCACTTGCTGATCCTCGACGAACCGTTGGCGTCGTTGGATCTGCGCAGCCAGCGCGACATCGTCGCACTGCTGGCCCGGCTGCACGCTGAGCTGGCCGTGACCATCCTGGTGGTCGCCCACGACCTCAACCCGCTGCTGCCCATCCTCGACAGCGCGATCTACCTGCTCGGCGGACACCCGCACTACGCCCCCATCGACGACGTCATGGACGATGCGCTGTTGAGCCAGCTGTACGGCATTCCGATCCAGGTCGCGCGCACCCCCGGCGGGGAGCCGTATATGAGGAGCACACTGTGACAGCCCACCTTGTAGCGCTGGGGTACCAACCCAATTGGTGGCCGATTCTGACGTCGGGCTTCATGCGCGACGCCCTGATCGGCGGCACTATCGTCGCGCTGGCCGCCGGGTTGATCGGCTACTTCGTGGTGGTGCGCCACACCGC
>PLSK01000117.1 GCA_003165155.1 Mycobacterium sp.
ACTCGGCATCGCGGTCGCCGCGGAGCGGACGTCGCTGGTGTAGCCGTCCGCGGTGCGCCACTGGTAGAAGAGCGGCGTGCCGCCAGGCAGACCGTTCACCGGGGCGTGCGCGTAAAACTGCTCGGCAGCCAGGACCCCACCTCTGCTGTCGGGGATTTGCGTCACCAGGTTGCGGATCTCGGCCTGCACCGAGCCGCCCAACGCCGGTGTTGGACCGTGATCGAGATATACCTTGACGCCGCCAGGGTTGCGGGACAGCTGCGCGGCCAGCCGTAGCTGGCTGGCGGCGTCGCCACCGTAGCCGACCCGGCGATTGGCCAGAGTCAGTGGCGCATCCTGCGCGTACGCCCGCGGACCGAACGGTGAAACACCCAGCGCCGCGACCGCCGCCGCGGCCGCCGACCCGTGCAGGAAGGCGCGCCTCGACACGCGATGGCGGCGCAGGTACGCCTGGTGCCACTCATACCGCTCGGCCATCGTCATGCCGACGGCGGTCTGCGGCGCAATGCCGGTATCGGGGATGTCCGCGTCGGCGGGCACGCGCTTGAAGGTCACGAGCAATAGTGGCCTATGTCGGTTCGGGCGGCGCGGCGTCCACCGTGCGACCCGGAAAGTCCCGGTCCCTGATAAAGCCCTTGTTGCGCATCAGGCCATCCGCCAGGAACCCGTCGTGCGGGATCCCGGGCGCCGAGTAGTAGGTCGGGTGGTTGCCCGAGTAGACGTTGGTAACCGTCGGTTCCGCGAGCAGGTCGTCGATCAGCTCGTCGTCGCCCGTGATCGCCGTGACGACCAGCGAATTCCGCAGCGGTTCCATACCGGCGTCACGAGACCACGGCGACACCCACACGCACGGAAAGGGCAGTTCAATGTTGAGCGGGTCGGTGAGCTTGCCGGAGCCGGGCGCGACCAACACATGCACGGCGGGCCGCAGCGCGGCATAGCCGTCACCCAACGCCGCCACCACCTGATCGGCGCCCAGCAGCGGGGTCGTGCCCGCGGCTTTGACCGCCAGGTAGTCCGCCAGGGCCTGGGCCTTGTCGACCGGCTGGGTGGGCAGGATCGCTCGCTCATCCTCGCTCGGCAGCGGCTCGATCGCCGCCAGCCGCTCGGCGATCGCCTTCGCCAGCGGCACCGGATCACCCTCGTACAGCACCGCCGTGGTGTTGACACAAGCCATGCCGCCAAGGTTCGCGATCGAGTCCACGATGAGGTCGATGTGGTCACGCCAATCGCGATCGGCGGTGATCAGGATCTTGGTGCGCCCCGGTCCGTTCACCATCACCGTCGGATCGCTGGCGTATTTGTCCACGACGTCCTGCCCGCCATACACCATCGCGAGGTCGGCCGAGCGGATGATCTCGTCGGCTCCGCCATGGTCGGTCGGCAGATACACGGCGTCCTCGGGGCGAAATCCGCTACAGAGCAACGCATTCACCAGCCGGTGCGCGGTCAGCGGCTCGCGGCGTGACGGGCGCACCGCCACCCGATAGCCCAGCGCGAGCGCCTGCGGCCAAAGGCCGTGGACGCCCGGGCCGTTCCCGGCGGCATGCACCGCGAACACCTCTCCCCGACGTGCCCACACGGCGCCGCCGGTGCGGGTGCGTTCCTCTCGCCAATCGAGCACCGCACCCACCGGCCGAGCCGGCCGCACCGCATCGAATGCCGTTGCGACGGCATCCGCGACGACGCCGGCCCCGGCACGGGTGACCCCAATCGGCAGCCCCGAAATCCTGCTGACCAACTCGACATAGGCATCGAAATCCAGGCCGCCGATGACCGCTGTCGCGAAGACATCGGCCGCCTTGTCCAGAGCGGCTTCACGAGCCGGCACCGGCAGTGGCTTGATTTTGCGTTGCGCAGCCAGGGTTCTCGACACATATAACGGTGGCGCCAAGCTCAACTCGGCAACCGGCACACCGGCTGTACTCATGATCACTTCGCGGTTGCGGGTCCGGTATTCTCCCTGCGGTCCGAGCGCATCGATGCACACCAGATCGGCTGTGACACCTGCCTGTTCGTGCGCCACGCTCAGTACACTCCCTCGATGACGGCCTCGCCCTCGAAGGTGGCCACCGGACGCACCGCACTGACCGAATCGCTGAGTTGCGCTGCGGGTCCAGGCATCCGGATCGCCATGTCGCGTTCGAGATTGTTCGGTATGAACATTCCCTTGCTGATGTGGTTCATTACCACCTGGCCAAGGTGGCCGTACGGCACCTGCTCACCGGTTTCGGGGTCAACCACCCAAAACACGACGTACGGGGTCCGCGGATCGAAGACGAATGACCCACCATCGGTGGTTCGGGTGACCGCCTGTGAAAGAACCATGGTGCTGCCGAAGGCCATCGTGATCGTCGTGTTCGGGAAGATGTCGCCCAGCAGGTCGAGGGTGTCGGCATCCACGTGCGCCCCACTGAGCAACAGGTAACGGATCTTGTCGTTGACTAGGTCCACCACGCGGTCGTTGCGGGCGAGCGCTTCGAGCAGCGGCGGGGTGGCGTGCAGATTAGCGACATCCTGCGTCTGCAAAATGAACACGGCCTGATCGACGACGTGATCGACGTATGCCGCCACTTCCGCGGCGGCATTGCGGGCGGCGATCTTTTTGACCCACCGGGGATCGATGTCAATCGCGTGGAACACCGAACCAAGTCGCTCGGAAACCAGGCGCGAGAAGTAGCCCACGCCGTGCGGGCCGCTCGGCATCAGGCACACGAATCCGCGGCCCGACACAAAGCCGCCCGCGGCGAAGTCTTCCGTTTGCCACTGAATAACCTGCGCTACCCAATCCGGCATCTGCGCGGTGCGCTTCGGGGCGCCGGTGGTGCCGCCGGATTCGAATATCTGGGGCACCGGCGGCTTCGGGCCATAGCCGCGCGGTATCAGGTCCTCGACCGGCACCTCCCGCAGCTCGTTGACCAGGTTGGGAAACATGCGCAGATCAGTGAAGCTCTTGATATCGGTCAGCGGGTCGAAATCCAACGTCCTGGCGGTGCGCAACCAGAACGCGGAGCCGGTGTCTTCGCCGAAGTGCCAGGCGATCGCGGTACGCAGATAGGCCTCAGGGTCATCGACTGGACCCGACCTCGGGACGTCCAGCAGGGAAAAGTCGATATCGGCCATGTCATCGATCCTGTCGTATGCCGGAGTCGTTCGCCACGCTGTCCGGGGCCGCTGGGCATACAGCGACTGAACATTGCGTGCGCCGAACGTGAAGCTGGCCGCACACTCGGCGACTGACGGGGCTAGGTTCGACTTCGTGGCCCTTCCTAACCCATCGCCCACCAGTACCGCCGTCGTGACCGGGGCGTCGTCGGGCATCGGCGCCGACATCGCCCGCGAACTGGCCGACCGCGGGCACGGCGTCACGCTGGTCGCGCGCCGCGAGGACCGGCTGCGTGAACTGGCCGCCGAACTCGCGGACCGCGTCCGTGTCGAGGTGATCGCCTGCGATGTCGCGGACTCCGCGGCGCGCGCCGCCCTCTTCGACGAGGTCGACCGCCGCGGCCTGACGATCGACATCCTGGTGAACAACGCCGGCATCGGCACGATGGGGTCGGTGACGAAATCGCCGGTCGCCGACGAGATCGCCCAGGTGCGGGTAAACGTCGAAGCCGTCATCGATCTGACCACCCGCGCGGTCCAGCAGATGGTGCCCCGCGGACGCGGCGCGATCCTCAACATCGGGTCCACCGCCGGGTACGAGCCGTTCCCGGGGCAGGCCGGATACGCCGCCACCAAGGCCTTCGTGAACAGCTACACCGAGGCAGTGCGCGCGGAATTGACCGGCACCGGCGTAACGGTCGCGCTGCTGTGCCCAGGTCCGGTGCGCACCGAGTTCCTGAAGAGCGCCGGCATGGATGAGCGGGATTTCGCGGACGCGTTCCCGAAGTTCATGTGGACGGCCTCGCGCGATGTGGCGCGCACCGGGGTCGACGCGCTCGACGGCGACCGCGGAACGGTGATCGCCGGGCTGCCCAACCAGATCAGCACCCGCCTCTTCCAGCTCATACCGCACCGGTTGCTGCTCCCGCTGCTGGCCAAGCGGCACCCGGGTCTGCACCGGGACAGCTCAGCGAGCTGAGCCAGGCCAGCGCCGCATCCAGCCCTCTACCGGCAGCGCAAGGGCATTGCACAGCGTGCAGATCGTCCGATACCAGCCGACGGCCGTGAGCAACTCGATCCGTTGTTCGTCATTGAGGAAGCGGCCCAGTGCAATCCACGTTGTGTCCGACCACGACCCGGTGCGCTCCAGCTCGTCGACCGCCTCGATCAGTGTGCGTTCGGCAGCGCTCCACCGTGGATCATCGGCGCCGCCGGTGACCAGCGCGTCGCACTCATCGTCGCTGACGCCCGCGATCGGGCCCCAGAAGGCGGCCTGCCCACCCCACTCGTACTCGCAGCCCACCAGAGCGCAGATCCGCAGGATCGCGATCGTCCTCGATCGGGGCGGCAAAAGCGCTGATACGTAGAGGGATTCACCGAGCTTGCGCAGCCGGGTGGCCAGCGCCGGATGGCGCTGCAGGCAACGCACCAGCAGCAGCGGTTCGTAGCTGCGGTCGGGGTGGCCCCAGCTGTTGATACTCGCGGCATCTGCCTCGCTCCACGGCGGAGCCAGCGGCGCGACGCGGATCACATTGCGACCATACCGCGGCGCCCTCACAGTCGAAGTAAACGTTCGGCGTTGCCGTGCGCGATTAGTTCGCGGTCGCGTTCGGACAAGACGGTGCGCTCGAATCCGGCGACGGCCTCATATGACGATTCGTAGGGGTAGTCAACCGAGAACATGATTGCGTCAGCGCCGACCTCCAACACCGCCCCCAGCATCGTCGCCGGCGAGAAGACGCCGCTGTTGGTGAACACGACGTTGGTACCCAGGTAAGCCGAGGGCAGTTGGTCGAGCTTTGTTGCCGGGTCCAAGGTCTGGTAGCGCGAGTCGAGTCTGCTGCGTTGGAACGGCAGGAACTCACCCATGTGTCCTAAAATCAGGGTCGCGTTGGGGTGCCGGTCGAACACACCGCTGTAAACGATGCGCAGGGCATGGCCGGCAGTTTCGGCGGCCCAACTCCACGACGCCCCCGAAAGCTCTGGGCGTCCCTCCAGGACCTTCCATTGGTCGGCCGCCGGGGCGCCGGGGTGAAGGTACAGGGGCACGCCCAGCGATTCGAGGGCCGACCACACCTCGGTGTATTCGGGTGCGTCCAGATAACGCCCACCGGGGCCGTACACGCAGTCGTTGACCAGCGCACCACAAAAACCAAGTTCGTTCACAGCGCGATCCAGCTCGGCGGCCGCGCCAGCGGGGTCCTGCAGCGGCAACGCGGCGAAGCCGCGGAATCGGTCCGGGTTTTTGCTCACCACCTCCGCGGTGTAGTCATTGACGAAACGGGCGTTGCTCCGGGCTAATTCGGGTTCGATGTCGACCTGCAGGCCCGGCACCGTCAGCGACAGGACCTGTATGTCGATGCCGGCCTCGTCCATCTCGGGCAACCGGTACTGGGTGAAGTCGGGTAGGCGCGCGGCGAAGCGCTCGACGAGGTCGGCCCGGAAACAGGACGGCACTGCCGGAACACCATCCTTGGGCATCGGTTGACGTTCGGCCAGTTCTGGAATGACGAATGCTTCCTCCAAGGCGACGTATCGCATCGCACTTCCTTCCTATCTATGTCGGGAAAGCTGCTGACTCCAGCCTGCCGCGGCACGAGACATTTGTGAAATGAATTCCTAATATCATTGGTATGCATCAAACGCATATTGCAGGCGTCGACCTGAACCTGCTGCCCGCGCTGGCGGCCTTGCTCGAGGAACGTCACGTCTCGCGCGCCGCGACCCGCGTCGGGTTGAGCCAACCGGCAATGAGCCGTGCCTTGCAGCGGTTACGCCGGATATTCGATGACGCCCTGCTGGTGAGCGGTCCCGACGGCTACACATTGACTCCGCGAGCCGAACGCGTCCACAGTCGCCTGGCGGCTGTGTTGTCCGAGTTGGACGCCTTGTTCGGCGCTGAGGACTTCGACCCGATGACGGCGCAGGAGTCCTACCGGCTGGAGTTGAGCGACTATTCGGTGGCAGCCTTCGGCGCGGATCTGGCACGAACCATCCGCGCGGAATCGCCGGGGTCGACGCTGGCATACCAACTGCTCGACGACGACGCCTTCGATCACCTCAGCACCGGCGCTATTGATCTGCTGATTCTCGGCAGACCTGCACCAGAACAGTTCTCCAGCCAGTTGTTGTTCACCGATCACTTCGTGTGCGCCGTCGCCGCCGATCACAAGCTCGCCCGGCGACGCCAACTTTCCGTGCGCGACTACCTGCGCTGGCCGCACATCAGGATCGATATCGACCGTGGCGGACAGCACCTCATCGAACGCACGTTGGGCAGTCCCCGAAAGGTCGCCATCACCACGCCATTTCACGCTCTCGCTCCAGAGATGCTGACCGGCACCGACCTGGTGCTTACGTTTCCGGCGCGGCTGGCACCGAAGTTCGCTCCCAAACTCGGACAACCCTGCGACATCAACATCATCGAGGCCCCAAAGGAACTGCCGGAACTACCCTTCTACTCGGTGTGGCACCCTCGCCTCGACAACGACCCGAGCCGTCGCTGGCTGCGAGACGTCACGCGCGCCGCCGCGGCGTCATGAGGCGTGGTTGTGCAGCGTGCGCGGGTCGATGCCCGCGCGGCGCCATGCCTCGACCGCCCAGGGGGTGTAGACAAACCAGAGCGGAAGCCGGTTCATGAGTGGATTCAACGCGCGCATTGCCGCGGCGAATCGCTGGAATCGCTTCTCCTTCTTAGTATCCCATTCCAGTGCGCACACTGTGCGCATCTGCGCCGGCAGGGTCCCGACGAGGACCAGGCGGGTGTAGGCGTTGACTGGCGCGGACATGACCTTCCAGACCAGCTTGGGAATCCAGCGCGGGCCGGGTATGCCTTTCCGGATGTAGCCGGTGCCGTAGAGAACGGTCTTGTGCGGGACGAAGCGCTCACACATGTCGTCCCAGTAGGCGACGAAATCGTCGTAGGTCTGCGGCTGGCCGCGGTCACTGACCCCGTAGAGGCTGTACCAGATCTTGCCCTCGTTGAAGATCTGCTCCTTCTCTTCGCGGGATAGCCGGCGGATGAACGTGTCGGTCGTGTAGATCACCTGGTCGACGAATGTGGCGTGCGCCCAGTAGAACAGCTCCGGATTCAGCGCGTGATACCTCGAGCCGTCGCTGATGGTTCCTTTGATCGGCTTGTGGAAGTCCCGCACCGTGCGGCCCCACTTGTGCGGATCCTCGGAGTAGACGGTCTTCATCAGTGGTGGTCCAGTTCGCTTGGCCCGGCCCAACGTGTCGCTGAAGACCACCGAATGATCGAGGACCCCCTGGCCGAGTTGCTCGATGCAGTTTTCGACGCCTGCGACGCGCTGGAATCCGAAGAACTGTGTGCGGTGATCTCCGTAGAACTTCCATGTCAGGGACTCGGGCCCTAGCCGCGGCGAGGCGTCGGAGAAACCTTCGTCCACCAGCACAGGCTCAGCTTCGCGAACACCGGCTTCGAAGCCGGCCACAGACCGCGCCGCCTGGCCATTCTCAGCCGTCATTGCCAACCTTCCCTGAAACATTGACACAAAAGTGTATCTTTGGTTCAGACTACCAATGACTACCGAAGCCACCGATTCGACCACCGATCTCGAACGCACCATCCTGGAGACCGCCCGGGCTGTCTTCGAGACCTACGGCGTCCGTCGCGCCAACATCGAAGACATCGCCGCCCGCGCCGGCGTCAGCCGCAGCACCATCTACCGCCGCTTTCCCACCAAGGACGACCTGTTCGAACATGTGGTGCGGCACGAGGCTGAAACCTTCTTCCGCACACTGGACCGGGCGACCGCCGGCCGCGATCCGCAACAGGCTGTGATCGAGGCTTTTGTGCTCGGAGTGCGCCTAGTCCACGACTCGCCCCTGTATTCGCGGATCGTCGAGAGCGAGCCTGAGCTGTTGGGCATGTTTTCCCGATCGCGCGCCTTCCCGATCGGACGATTCGCCGACGGGATCGCCCATACCTTGCGACGCTGTGGTGCCGATATGCCAGAGCCGGATCTGGCCAACATCGCGGATATCCTGCTGCGGGTCGCGCTCGGCATCATCATCTTTCCCACCGACCGCCTCGACACCTCGGATCCCGCGGCCGTGCGCGAGTACGCGGCCCGCTATCTGGTTTCGATCATCGGTTGAATTGCCAGCTAGCTCGCCTTTCGATGTGTCGGCGGCCTCAACTAGCCTGTAATCCGTGGCCGGATCGTCTGGGGCACCGCGGACCAGGTACGCCAGTTGCGGCGAGATCGACATCGCCTATCAGGTCTTCGGCGATGGCCCGATCGACCTGCTCGTGCTGCCGGGACCGTTAATCCCGATCGACTGCGTCGACGCCGAGCCGTCGATGTACCGCTTTCATCGACGGCTAGCCTCGTTCTGCCGGGTGATCCGGCTCGACCAGCGCGGGATTGGCCTCTCGTCGGGGGTCCCCTCGCCGGACGTGATCGGGCCGAAATACTGGGCGCAGGACGCCATCGCGGTGATGGATGCCGTTGGATGCGAGCGAGCGACGATTTTGGCTCCCAGTTTCACGTCGTTGACCGGACTCGTTCTCGCAGCCGATTACCCCGACCGGGTGAGCAGCCTGGTGATCATCAACGGAGGGGCACGTACGCTGCGGGCCCCCGACTATCCGATGGGCTCCGAAATCGACACCACCGATCCCTTTACAACGATCGGGATCGAGCCGGATGCCGTCGACCGGGGCTTCGACATCCTGGGCATCATCGCGCCCTCCGTAGCGAGCGACGACGCGTTCCGCTCGTGGTGGGATATGGCCGGCAACCGTGCCGCTTCCCCCAGCATGGCCCGCACCTTCATCAAGGCGATCCGGCAAGCCGACGTGCGCGACGCACTGCCACGCATCACCGTGCCGACGCTGATCCTGCACCGCGACAACCCGGACTTCAGCCCCATCGGGCAAGCTCACTACCTCGCCGAGCACATCGCCGGATCGCACCTCGTCGAGCTACCAGGCGAAGAAGCCCTGTACTGGGTCGGCGACACCGCGCCGATGCTCGCCGAGATCGAGGAGTTCATCACCGGCGTGCGGGGCGGCTCCGATGCCGAGCGCTTGCTCACCACGATCGTGTTCACCGACATCGTCGGATCGACCGAGCGCGCCGCCCAGCTCGGCGATGACCGGTGGCGCGACCTGCTGGATAACCACGACACCATCGTGCGCCACCAGCTGCAGCGATTCGGCGGACGCGAAGTCAATACGGCCGGAGACGGATTCGTCGCGACGTTCAGCAGCCCGAGCGCCGCGCTTGGGTGCTCGGACGAAATCGTCGACGCCGTCCGGGTGCTCGGGATCGAGGTGCGGGTGGGCATTCACGCCGGCGAGGTCGAGGTACGCGGCGCTGATATTGCCGGCATGGCCGTGCACATCGCTGCACGCGTGGCAGCTCTGGCGGGATCCAGCGAAGTGCTGGTGTCCTCGACGGTGCGCGACATCGTCACCGGATCGCGGCACAGATTCGCCGACCGCGGCGAGACCGAACTCAAAGGTGTGCCGGGCTACTGGCGGATGTATGCCCTGGTAACCGAGCACGCGATCGTCGGACGTTAACGGACTAGTCCCTTTTCACACCGGGGTGGCTGCGTACCAGGATCGGCAACAGCAGCTCGGGTGGCGCCACCCGGAAAAAGGCTGATGCAACCCGGTTGACGCGACCAGGCACTACGACAGCCTTACCGGCTGCCAGCCCGTCGATTCCAGCCTGCGCCACCTTGTCGGCAGCAATCCACATCACCTGTGGCAGAACCGATTCGGCTTCCTCCTTGCTGAACCCGGCCGCCTCACCAAAACCGGTGTCCACCGGCCCCGGGCACAGCGCGGTCGCACTGACCCCGGTGCCACGCAGCTCGCCGCGCAGGCTATGGGTGTAGGACAGCACGAACGCCTTGGCCGCTCCGTAGGCCGCTTGGCCCGGCAACGGACCGAACGCGGCCACCGACGCCACATTCAGCAGCGCCCCTCGATGACGCTCGACCATGCCCGGCAACAACCTGCTGCACAGATCCACCACCGCGGCGACGTCGACTTCCACGAGGTTAAGTTCTTGTTCTGGAACCGATTTCGCGACGGTGCCGAGCGTCGAAAGGCCGGCGTTGTTGATCAGGATGTCCGGCACGAGGCCGAGTGCGGCAATCCGGTCCGGCAGGGCTGCCCGGGCGGTCCGGTCGGACAGGTCGGCGGGCAGCGGGTGGGCTTGTGGGCCCAACCGTCCGGCGAGCTCCTGGAGGCGGTCCGCGCTGCGCGCCACCAGCACGACCTGGTAACCGCGGCGGGACAGTATTTGGGCGAATTCGACGCCGATTCCAGACGAGGCGCCCGTGATGATGGCAGCGCGGTCGTTTCCTGGTGGTGGGAGAGCCATCAAACGACCGTACCGGCTACCCTCCGGGAGTCCGTGCGACCTCAGCCAGGCGGTCCATCGACTCCCTCAGCATTTCGGGCGTCGTCGAACGAGCCTTTTCCAGCCGCTTGCTGTCGGTCAGCGCCGTCCAGTCGTAGGTATGCGTCACGTTGGTGAGTGTGGAGTTGATCGGCTCGAGCTTCCAGCGCCACAGATGGCCGGGCGGCTGCTTTCCGGGTTCCGCCGGACGCCAGGCGATCTGGCTGCCTTCGATGAATTCCACGACGTGGTTTTCCCGGACCGCTCCATTGGTCAACGTCGTTTTGAACACGTCGCCGACCTGGCGGACGCGCTGCCCCGGGGCAGCCGAGGCGAGGTTGTTATTGCCGTCCCA
>PLSK01000061.1 GCA_003165155.1 Mycobacterium sp.
TTCAGCTCACCGGCGTCGTCGCAGATCGGGACATGCGGGCGCAATACCTGGACCGGATGGACATCGAGCGCGAACGCGGAATCACGATCAAGGCGCAGAACGTGCGGCTGCCGTGGATCGCGTCCGCCGGCCCTGACGCCGGAAAAGAGTTCGTCCTGCACCTGATCGACACCCCCGGCCACGTCGACTTCACCTACGAGGTGTCGCGCGCGCTCGAGGCCTGCGAGGGCGCGGTGCTGCTGGTCGACGCCGCCCAGGGCATCGAGGCTCAGACCCTGGCCAATCTCTACCTGGCGCTAGACCGCGACCTGACGATCATCCCGGTGCTGAACAAGATCGACCTGCCCGCCGCCGACCCCGACCGCTACGCAGGCGAGATCGCCCACATCATCGGCTGCGAGCCCGGCGACGTGCTGCGGGTATCGGGCAAAACCGGGGAGGGCGTGACCGAGCTCCTCGACGAGGTGGTCCGCGTGGTGCCGGCCCCGCAGGGCGATGCCGACGCGCCCGCCCGCGCGATGATCTTCGACTCGGTCTACGACATCTACCGCGGCGTGGTCACCTATGTCCGCGTGATCGACGGCAAGATCACCCCGCGCGAGCGCATCATGATGATGTCCACCGGCGCCGTCCACGAACTGCTCGAGGTCGGCATCGTCTCGCCCGAACCCAAGCCGAGCGTGGGCCTGGGTGTGGGGGAGGTGGGCTATCTGATCACCGGGGTGAAGGACGTCCGCCAGTCGAAGGTCGGCGACACCGTGACGTCGGCCCGCCACGGCGCCACGGAAGCGCTGACGGGCTACCGCGAGCCCAAGCCGATGGTTTACTCGGGGCTGTATCCCGTCGACGGCTCTGACTACCCGAACCTGCGCGACGCCCTGGACAAGTTGCAGCTCAACGACGCGGCCTTGGACTACGAGCCGGAAACGTCGGTGGCGCTGGGCTTCGGGTTCCGGTGTGGCTTCCTCGGCTTGCTGCACATGGAGATCACCCGCGAGCGGCTGGAGCGCGAGTTCGACCTGGATCTGATTTCGACGTCGCCGAACGTCGTCTACCGGGTGGAGGTGGAAGGCGGGGCGGACAACTCGGACCTCATCGTCACCAACCCGTCAGACTGGCCCGAGGGCAAGGTCCGCGCGGTTTACGAGCCGGTGGTGAAGACGACCATCATCTCGCCCAGCGAGTTCATCGGCACGATCATGGAGCTGTGCCAGTCGCGCCGTGGCGAGTTGGGGGGCATGGACTACCTGTCGCCGGAGCGGGTAGAGCTGCGCTACACCATGCCGCTGGGCGAGATCATCTTCGACTTCTTCGACTCACTGAAATCACGCACCCGCGGCTACGCCAGCCTCGACTACGAGGAGGCCGGTGAGCAGGAGGCCGACCTGGTCAAGGTCGACATCCTGCTGCAGGGCGAGGCCGTCGACGCGTTCAGCGCGATCGTGCACAAGGATTCGGCGTCCGCCTACGGAAACAAGATGACCACTAGGCTCAAGGAGCTGATCCCGCGCCAGCAGTTCGAGGTGCCGATCCAGGCGGCCATCGGATCGAAAATCATTGCGCGCGAGAATATTCGGGCGATCCGCAAGGACGTGCTGTCCAAGTGCTACGGCGGCGACATCACCCGTAAGCGCAAACTTCTGGAAAAGCAGAAGGAAGGCAAGAAGCGGATGAAGACCATCGGGCGGGTCGAGGTGCCGCAGGAAGCGTTCGTCGCCGCGTTGTCCACCGACGACTCGGGGGACAAGGGTAAGAAGTAGCCGCTTCGAGCGTGTGCTGAGGGCGGCAGTCTTCGAAAAGTCCCACCCAGGACGCACACTCGATATCCAGGGGGCAAGTAGCCCCGCTCCTGGGCCGACTCGCCCCTGTTAGCGAATTCATAGGAATCTCTAGGGGCTTTGCTAGCCACGCCGTAAAGGCCTAGGCAGCATGGAGTTTTGTCGCTCGAACGAGTGCAGCCGCTTTGCTCGATCCCAGTCGGCTGGATCATTCTTCGCGTCGTCGACTCGTTAGTGCCGGACACCGCAAGTAGCATTATCCGAAGTAAACAATCAGCGACTTAAAGATGAACGCAGACCGGCGTGTCTGGACGTAGGGAAAGAAGTTTAGGGAGCGAGGCACTAGCTATGGCAGTGCTGCGAGTCGGATTGGCGCGGACCTTAGCGCGGACCTTTGCCATCCTCAGCATGGGACTGCTGGCCACCGCTTGCACCGTCGTCACCGGTGGCAAAGCGCATTCACCGCCAAATTTGGCGCCGCAGTCAGTTACTGGGCAAGCGATCAGGCAGGTGCTGCTCGGCGACGACACGCTGTCGCGAATTTTCCAACAGCGTTTCATCATTGATGAGCGGCTTCCGCCGCGGTTCGGAGGGCCCGAGGCCTTGCGGGGCCTCAGGTCGGCGTCGCCCGCCGATTGCCTCGGTGTCGCGGAGATGCTGCACGAAAACGTTTACCCTTCCAGCAAAGTCAACGACGTCGCGGTTGAGAATTGGCGACACGCTGTCATGTCCGCGAACGTGACCGGTGTAAAAGAGGGCGTGGTCAGCTTGCCCACGCCCGCCGACGCCAACGCTCTCTTCTCGAGATTCGCCGAGCAGTGGCAACGATGTGATGGTCAAGCGCTGGTGTTACCCGACCCCGTACTCAGGCTCAAGGCCACGATCACCAACATACAAGTGGCCCCATCCGTTCTCGCGGGAACGGTTTCGGCCGCATTCACATCATCGCGCCCGGATGACGGAGCGATCTTCGCGGGGCGGGCCATCGGTGTTCGGGGTAACTGCCTTGTCGAGGTCGAGGTCGACGACTTCAATGCGCCGAGCGGGTCACCGCAAGGATCGGGCGGTGCCAACGCCGCCGCCGTCGACGTCGCGCAGGCCATGATGGACCGGGTAAGCGCGCTGAGCTGACCTGGCCGAGCGCCGGCTTCGGGTGTGCGCTGAGGGCGGGAATTCTCCAAAATTCCAACCCTGCAAGCACACTCGAATCCCGAGGCGCACACTCGAGGCCCTGCAAGCACAGTCGAAGACGGAAAGAGAAATTTGGCCCGCAGCGATGGGCGCGGTTACTCGGAGCGTCTGGCAAAGGCCGGCGCACGCTCGGGCAACGGCCCGATCGCCACCATGTAACCGGCGAGTCGCCGCAAGGCCGTCGAGCGGGCCACTATCCGCACCCCTCGCGGCGCTGCCGGGTCGCCGCCGCCCACCGCGACCGCGATTACCCGGGCGTGGATTGTCCGTTGGGCCGCCTGGATAATCGCCGTCGGGATCCAGCGGCGCAGTTGCACCCGGGCCAGCTGCCGGGTGGACACCCGTCCCGCACGTAATGGACCCGCCAGTATGCGGGCGGTGGCCACCGCGTCGGCGACCGCCAGGTTGATACCCACGCCGCCGACCGGCGACATCGCGTGCGCCGCGTCGCCGATGAACAGCACACCCTCGGAGTACCAGCGGTGCAGTCGATTAAGCTGCACGTCAAGCAGTTTCACGTCGTCCCAGGACGCCACCGCGTCTATGCGGTCGGCGAGCCAGGGCACTAGGCTGAGCAGCTCGCGGTGCAGCGCCTCGATGCCCTGCGCCCGCATCTGGGCATCGGCGCCCTTCGGAATGATGTAGGCGATCTGGTAGTAGTCGCCACGATCGATCATGATCGCCGCATGCCCGCTGCGCAGCACGCCGGCAAGTCCGCCGGGGTCGTCGGGGTGGCGAGGCAACCGGAACCACCACACGTCCATCGGGGCGCCGAAGCTTTCCGGCGTCAAGCCGACCGCGGAGCGCAGGATCGACGAGCGGCCGTCACACGCCACCGTCAGCTCGGCGCGCATCTCCAAGGTTTCGCCGGTTGAATCGCGATAACTGACGCCGACGATGCGGCCGGCGTGCGATCCCGAGCCCCCAGAACCCCGGATCACCCCGAGCACCTCTGTGCTGCGCAACAGGGTGAAGGTGGGCTCGGCCTCGGCGGCGGTCGCCAAAACCTCGAGGAAATCCCATTGCGGCACCAACGCGATGTGCTGATGCGCGCCCGGTAGGTGGGTCAGGTCGAAGCTCACCGGTTCGTCCTGTATCTCCATCCGCATATGGTCGATCAGGCGATGCGGAAGTTGGGCGAACTTCGACCCCAACCCGAGTTCGTCAAGCAACCGCAAGGTGCTCGCGTGCACGGTGTCGCCGCGGAAGTCGCGGAGGAAGTCCGCGTGTTTTTCCATCACCGTGACTTTTATGCCGGCACGGGCCAGCAGCAGGCCAAGCATCATGCCCGCCGGTCCGCCGCCGGCGATGAGACACGTCGTTTCGCCAGACACGGGAGGCATTCGCCGATCTTGGCACATCAGTCTGCGGGGTTCTGGACGCGCAGGCGATAGTGTGAGCCCGGTGAACGCGTTCCTGAAGTGGTGGGACGGCAGCGAGCTGTGGCTATCCGGGCTGCCGTTTGTGCTGCAGGCCATGGTGGTGATCCCGGTGGTGCTGGCGGTGGCCTACCTGATGGCGTTCGTGCTGGACCGGCTGCTCGGCAAGGGGATCGAGTTGTTGCACCGCGACAACCACGACCACCGCGCTGGCGGGGCACCCGGGTAACCCGGATGCCTCGATCACACGTGACGCTGGTGCTCGTCGCGCTGGTGGCGCTGGTAATCGTTGCGTGGCTGCTGACGCACTGAGCGCTCGGCACGAGCTCCCGATGGCGGGCCGGCGACTTCCTGTTAGGCTTCCCGCCATGTACGAAGCATCGGGCGTTTTCGTGTGCCATGCCTTCGTGCACTGTTGTCGCTGACTCCCAAACCCCGTGCGCGGTCTGGTGTGGAGTTCGTGAATTCTCCCCAGCGCTAATCGCCTTTCCACAGCAACGGGACCGATATCGATAATCCCGCACCGAAAGGCCGCCCCCCAATGTCGCAGAGGCTTAACGAGATCGGCAGCGCATCACGCTGGCGACACTCGGGGGTGCTCGCTCTGATCGCCGTTGTGGTTGCGGCGTGTAACCCTGGTTCCAGCGACGTCGTCGGCGGCGGCGGACTGGCCAACGCGCATACCAGCATCACCTTGGTCGCGTACTCGGTTCCAGAACCCGGCTGGAGCAAGGTGATTCCGGCGTTCAACGCGTCCGAGGAGGGCAAGGGTGTGCAGGTGATCACCTCGTACGGGGCCTCCGGCGATCAGTCCCGCGGAGTCGTCGACGGCAAGCCGGCTGACATCGTGAATTTCTCGGTGGAACCTGACATCACCCGATTGGTCAAGGCCGGCAAGGTTTCAAAAGACTGGAATGCCGACGCCACCAGAGGAATCCCATTCGGGTCGGTGGTGACCTTGGTGGTGCGCAAGGGTAATCCGAAGAACATCAAGGATTGGGATGATCTGCTGCGACCTGGCATTGAGGTCATTACGCCCAGCCCCTTGAGTTCGGGTTCGGCCAAATGGAATCTGCTCGCCCCGTACGCAGTCAAGAGCGGTGGCGGCCGGGATAACCAAGCGGGTGTCGACTTCATCAGCAAATTGGTGCGTGAACACGTCAAACTGCGTCCCGGATCGGGGCGGGAAGCCACCGATGTCTTCGTCCAGGGCAGCGGCGACGTGTTGATCAGCTATGAGAACGAGGCCATTGCCGCTGAGCGGCAAGGCAAACCAGTCGAACACATCAACCCGACGCAGACCTTTCGGATCGACAACCCNNCCGAGTTCCGGGACCAGTTCCCGGTACCGCCGAAACTGTGGACGATTGGCGACCTGGGTGGCTGGGGCACGGCGGATCCGCAGCTGTTCGACAAGAGCACCGGCAGCATCACCAAGATCTACACGCGGGCCACCGGATGACGGCCGCGATTACCCCACATCCTCAAGCGGTCCGTTCGCGGGGCGCCGGCAGCACGTCTCTTCGGGTTGGTATGGCGACGTTGTGGCTTTCGGTGATTGTGCTGTTGCCGCTGGCTGCGATCGTCTGGCAATCCGCGGGCGGGGGTTGGGAGGCGTTCTGGCAGTCCGTCACGTCGAACGCCGCGGTGGAGTCGTTCCGGGTGACGCTGGTGATTTCCGCCGGGGTGACCGTCGTCAACCTGGTCTTTGGTCTGCTAATCGCCTGGCTGTTAGTAAGGGACGATTTCATAGGCAAAAGGCTGGTCGACGCCATCATCGATCTGCCGTTCGCGCTGCCAACGATCGTCGCCAGCCTGGTAATGCTGGCCCTTTACGGGAATAACAGCCCGGTGGGCCTGCATCTGCAGCACACCTCGTGGGGCGTGGCAGTGGCGCTGGCGTTCGTCACGTTGCCGTTCGTCGTGCGCGCTGTGCAGCCGGTGCTGCTGGAGCTCGATCGCGAGACCGAGGAGGCCGCGGCTTCGCTGGGCGCTAATGGCTGGAAGATCTTTACTTCGGTGGTGCTGCCGTCACTGACGCCGGCGCTGTTATCCGGTGCGGGGCTGGCGTTCTCGCGGGCGATCGGCGAGTTCGGTTCCGTGGTGCTGATCGGTGGCGCGGTGCCGGGTAAGACCGAAGTGTCGTCGCAGTGGATCCGGACCTTGATCGAAAACGACGACCGTACCGGTGCTGCCTCGATATCGATTGTGCTGCTGTTGCTCTCATTTTTCGTGCTCCTCGTGTTACGAGTGATCGGCGCGCGTGCGGACAAGCGCGAGGAGAAGGTGGCGTGACGTTCTCCGCTCCGGTTCGCTACCTCATCCGGTTCGTCGGGCTGGCGTACCTCTTGGTGTTGCTGGTCGTTCCGGTGACGCTCATCCTCTGGCGGACATTCCGACCCGGGTTCGGCCAGTTCTTCGACTGGGTGAGCACACCGGCGGCGCAGTCGGCGCTGGACTTGACGCTGCTGGTGGTGGCCATCGTGGTCCCGCTGAATGTGTTCTTCGGTATTCCGACAGCATTGGTGCTGGCGCGCAACCGGTTTCGCGGCAAGGGTGTGCTGCAGGCGGTTATCGATCTGCCGTTCGCGGTCTCGCCCGTCGTCGTGGGCGTCGCGTTGATCGTGCTCTGGGGGTCGGCCGGCGCGCTGGGTTTCGTCGAGAAAGACCTCGGGTTCAAGATCATTTTCGGCCTGCCCGGCATTGTGCTTG
>PLSK01000047.1 GCA_003165155.1 Mycobacterium sp.
CCCGTTGTGATGCGGGTCGCGGTGGCCGAGCCCACGGAGCCCGACTACCTCGACGTTGACGTCATCGAAGATTCCGGGGCCCTTCCGGCGGGAGTGAGCGCTCCTGCCAGCGAGCCGGCGCTGGGCGTCGTCACTGACGAGACCGAATTCGATGCCGCGGCCGACGAGCAAAACGAGGCCCGGGACGAAGGGGGCGACTACGAATACATCGAGGACTCATCGGGTTTGGAGCCGGGGGAGGACGACGACGATTCTGCGGCGCCGGTCACACGGCCGACCTCCCGGCGGCGTCGGTTCGATACGCAGACCGCCGAGGCCGTCAGTGCCCGCAAATATGTGTTCCGCAAGCGTGTGCTGATGGTGATGGCGGCCGTCCTGATCGGCTCGGCCACTGTGGCGTTCCAAGCGTCCTCGAGCGCATGGTGGATATGCGGCAGCGCCACCGTTGTGACGATGTTCTACCTTTCCTACCTGCGGCGGCAGACCCGCATCGAGGAACAGGTGCGGCGGCGCCGGACCCAACGGATGGCACGTGCGCGAGTCGGCGTGGAGAACACGTATGACCGCGAATACGACATGGTCCCGTCGCGGCTGCGGCGCCCGGGCGCGGTGGTCCTGGAAATCGACGACGAGGACCCGATCTTCGAGCATCTGGACTACGCGATGCCGATGCGGACCTACGGCTACTCCAGGGACCTGCCGCGAGCCGTCGGCGAGTAGTGCAGGCGTTTCGGCCGGTGGGGTCGCGGCTGGTAACCTGCTAGCGATCAGGGGCTATGGCGCAGTTGGTAGCGCGTCTCGTTCGCATCGAGAAGGTCAGGGGTTCGAATCCCCTTAGCTCCACAAGGAAATTGCAGTTCAGAGCTGCTTCTAACTGTTACGTCGCGAGCGACGTAACAGTTCACGTAACATCAGTGGTTGTGGCAAGCATTCACGCCCAGAAGAATCGCGCCGGGAATACCTACCGGGTGCTGTGGCGCCAGGACGGTCGCCAGCGCTCGCTGACGTTTGAGAACCTGCCTGCTGCGGAGCGTTTCAAGACCCTGCTGGAGGATCACGGGCCGGATGAGGCGCTGCGCGTCATCGAGCTCGACGAGGTCGGGCGCCATGTTCCGACGGTCACGGAGTGGCTCATGACTCACATCGACAACCTCACCGGTGTGCAATCGGCGACCCTGGCGCGCTACCGCACCTACATCACCCGCGATATTGATCCTGTCTTTGGGTCGATGCCCGTCTCTGCGGTCACGGAGGCCACGATCGCGAAATGGGTGAAGCAGCTGGGCGGCAGTGGAAAGACCATCTCGAACAAGCACGGCTTCGTGTCCGGGGCGTTCAAGGCTGCGGTGCGTGCTGGGGTGTTGGCGTCCAACCCGTGTGAGGGTCGGCGCTTGCCGCATACCCGTGTGGAGGAGACGGTGTTCCTCACGCCGGGCGAGTTCCGGCTGCTGCGCGATCACATCGAGCGCGAGCGCTGGAAGCATCTCGCGACCTGGTTGGTCAGTACTGGTATGCGCTTTTCTGAGGCGACCGCGCTGACCGCGGCCGATATCGATGCCAACGCCAGAACCTGCCGAATCACCAAGGCTTGGAAGTATTCCGGTGACTACCGGCCGCAGATCGGTCCGCCCAAGACGAAGAAATCGATCCGGACTATCAGCTTGCCCGCCGCGGCGCTGGAGGTCGTTGACCTCAGCGCGCCCGGATTTTTGTTCACCAACGGTGCGGGCAATCCGGTTCGATCCCAGGAGTTCTTTAACGGCGGTTGGAAGCCGGGCCGCGAGCGGGCCCTGGCGGCGGGGCTGACGAAGTGTCCGCGGGTGCATGACTTGCGCCATACATGTGCGTCGTGGATGATCGCGGCCGGGGTGCCGTTGCCGATCATCCAGCAGCATCTCGGCCATGAGTCCATCCAGACGACCATCGGCGTCTACGGTCACCTGGATCGCCGCAGTGCGCAAGTGGCTGCCGACGCGATCGGCTCGGCGCTGAGCTGACCTGCTCACCAGCCAGCGAGTTTTGGTGCTCCGCGGCGTCGACAATCCCGTGCGCGAGGAGCGACTCACGCGCCGCGCTGTTGATGGAGTCGTCGGCCGAAGCGACTATGGCGTGACAGCCCGGACGGTGAGGGCGGGTCGACCGGACGTGCCTGGATGCACATCGACTCGATTGCTTCTTCGATCTGGGCCTCGGTCATCGCCCATCGTCCGGCACGCTTCATGCCGGCGAACGTGCGGTCACGAAGTTTGGATCGCAGGTAGGGCTCGGAGAGTCCCAGGATGCGCGCTGCCTCGGCGAGGTCGTAAATGATGGGAATCATTGCGGCCACCTTTTGAGGGCGTCACCTTCGGCTTGTGGGGCGGTGGTACCAGCGTCAGCTTCAGGTTTCGGCGTCGTGGCCACGCCGGGTCGAGCCGCACGAGGTGCGTGGCTTTCGAATCGCTGTTCTTCCCAGGCGATGACATCGCTGAGTCGGTACCGGACGTGGCGGCCGATCCTGGCGTAGCGCGGACCGGTTCCTTTGGAGGCCCACTGCGCGGGGGTCTTGACGGGCAGTCCGTAGCGGTCAGCGAGTTGCTGGCGGCTGAGCCACCTTTCGTCGGCATTGTTGTCCATGTCGTTTACGTCCTTCGCGCCTGCCATCAATGCGGAATGACATCAGCGTAAGCCCCGCCGGATACCCCCTGTGCAGAAGTTTTCACCGCTCGTAATCGGTGCCCACCACCAGATCGCGATGGTGTGGCCGCCGACGCACCGCGCACCGCTCACCCTTAACGGTCCACTCTCCGAACGCTTTCCCGACGCTTCCTCGCTCTCTTCCAACCATTTTCATCGGTTCCCAACCATTCCCAAATACCTTGCTAGACGATCAGTGTCATCTACGTACCGCCCAATAATATTGGGCCCCTGAACAGTCCACCCTCCGCACGCCTTCCCAACGCTTCCTCGCTCTCTCTCAACTATTTTCATCAGTTCCCAGGCCTCCCCAAAACCTCTGCTACACAATAATTCTCACCAGAAACCGCCCATTGATCATGTGGCACATTGGCACAAGTGGTGCAATACTGATTTTGGACGCGCTGGACGCGCCCCAAATCCCATTCGCTACACCTGGTTTCGCTGGGCAATGTCGGGAGGTGGTCACCGTGTTGACGATTTCCCGGTTGTCGCGGTGGAGCATCAATTACTACAACGACACCGCGAACCGGGCTCAGGCCGCGGCGATGGATCGCCAGGCCGCCGGCGGCGGGTTGGGGGAGTACTACTCCGAAAGCGATACCCGCATACCCACCTGGGTGGTGACCGGAGATGCCTCGGTGGTGGGGGAGTTGACCGGGTTAGATGGCGCGGCATTGCAGGGCGGGTTTGTGGACACCACGGTGGCGGCCCGGTGGCTCGATGACGGCATCGCTCCAAACGGGGCCGGCGGGCGCGCGTTCACCACAGGCTCGGTGCACGGTTTCGACCTGACCTTTGCCGCGCCGAAAAGTGTGTCGCTGCTACGCGCCCTGACTGATGATGTCGGCGAAAAGACCATGGCCGCCGCGCACCAGAAGGGCATCGACGCGGCGATGGCTTACCTGCGGGCGCACGCCGGGTACACCCGGGTGCATAACCCGCAAACGGGACAAAAGGATCTGCAGCGGCTGCCGGGTTTGGTGGGCATCGCGTATCAGCACGAAACGTCGCGGTGTGGGGATCCGCACCTGCACACCCATGTCATCGTGCCCAACCGGCAGGCGCGCGTCGATGGCACGCTGGTGTCGATTGACTCCAAGTCGCTGCACCACGAAGCGAAAGCCGCCGGCGTGATCTATCAGGCGGTGGTGCGCCATGAGCTGCATACCGCCATCGGAGCCGAATGGGCAGTCGTCGAGGGGCATTCCGGGATGGCCGAGATCGCCGGCGTGACCAAGAAATGCCTCAAAGCGTGGTCGCGGCGCTCCACCAGGTTGCGGGAATGGGCCCACAACAATCTGGTCGTCGTCGACGGGAAGCCGACCGCCCAGCAGCTGGCGGCCGCGCAGAAAGCCACGCGGCCGGCCAAGCCGGAATCCACCGCGTGGGCTGAACTCACTCAGCAGTGGCGCACGGATGCGCGCGGTCTCGAATATGACCGCGCGGCGCATCTGGAGGCGCGCGCTGCGCGGCGCGCGGCGCCGCGCTTGCTGCTGGACCGCGCGCGGTTGGCGCACATGGTGGCGCGCATCGACAAGGCCGCGTTCACGCGCGCCGACCTGGTGGAACTAGTGGGCGCGCTGCTGCCGGTGGACGCGCCCGGGGATCCGCGCGCGCTGATCGAAGACATCGTCGACCAGGTCGGAATACGAGTCAGCGCGCCGCGCGACGCTCATCATCGCGAGGGACATGAGATGTTCACTGTGGACGCGGTGATCGCCGAAGAGACGCGCATCTTCGACATAGTCGACACGGTCGATGCCCGTGCGCGCGTCGACGTGCGCGCCGCGGACCTTTATGACCTGTCCGCGGACCAGGCGCGCGCGATCGCCAATGTCGCGGCGTCACCGTATCTGGTCCAGCCGCTGCAAGCCCCAGCTGGCGCGGGCAAAACGCACGCACTGGCGGCGCTGCGCACCGCCGCGCACCGCGTCAACAAAGAAGTGTTAGTGCTCGCGCCCACCGGTAAGGCCGTCGATGAGGCGATGCGCGGTCAAGCTGGTGACCGCGGCCTGACGGTAGCCAAAGCGATCGTCCTTCTTGACGACAACCAACTCACCATCGATCGGCGGACCGTAATTGTGGTTGATGAAGCCGCCATGGTCGGCACCCCCGAGCTGCGTCGGCTCCTGGAGGTCAGCACCGCGGGGGGCGCCAAGATCGTGCTGGCCGGCGACGCGTATCAGCTTTCGCCGGTCAAGGCCCGCGGCGGCATGTTCGAACACCTCTGCGCGGACTTGCCGTGGTCGCAGCGCCTGTCCCAGGTGTGGCGGATGCGCGATGTCGCCGAACGCGATGCTTCCCTGGCGCTGCGCTCCGGGCGCGGCAACCGGCTGCGTAAAGCAATCGGCTGGTACCGAAACCACGACCGCCTCCATTGTGGGGATGCGATCGCGATGGCCACCGATGCCACCAACGCCTACCTCACCGCCCGGGCCGAAGGCAAGGACGTCGCGATCCTCTGCGACACCTGGGAAATCGCTGACGCTATCAACCAGCGTCTGCATGACCGGTTCACCGACCCCGATGCGGCGGAGGTGCCGGTGGCCCGGGATCAGCAGGTCCGCGTCGGAGATCTCGTGATGAGCCGCCACAACGACACCGCCGTGACCATCGAACCCGGCCCCGGCCAACGCAGGAGGGAGCGGATCGACCAGGTCCGCAACGGCAACCGCTGGCGCGTACTCGCCGTCGACACCAAGAACGGCCGGATCGCCGCCGAGCGGCTCACCGATTCAGCCCGAGTCCTGTTCGAAGGCGACTACCTGCGCGAGCACATCACCTTGGGCTACGCCGCCACCGTGCACTCAGCTCAAGGCATGACCATCGGCACCTCGCGCCAATACGGCATCTGCTGGACAGTCCTGTCCGATCGCGCCAGCCGCGCCATGACCTACGTCGGCATGACCCGCGGCCGCGACGAAAACCACCTCGCCATCTATCCAGCTGTCACCAACGAAGCCCACCAACACCATCCCGGCGCTGACACCGCGATCCACCAGATGCACCGCGGCACCACGCACGCCGCCGCCCACGCCCTGCACATGATCGTGACCGGCAACGACGACCGCGCGGCCACCATGCACACCGTCGCCGCCCGCACGGACCGCACACTGCTACCCAACGCCGTCGCTGCTGTATTGGACCGCAACGACGAACGGCGCACGGCCCGCGCCGAAGCCTGGCGCCAGCACACCGCACAAAACCGCGCCCGCGAAGCCGCCTACCAACGCCTCAATGCTGCCGCGCACGAGGCTGCTCAGCGCCAACGTAGCCGGACCCGGTGCCGGGATAAGGGTTACGGTCTGGAACTTTAAGACCCGTAACGCTTGTTCACACTGAGCAAGTCGGCGGTCGCTTTCGTTGCTTGCACGCACCGGCGCCGGCTACTGCGCAGGCGTGGGGTTCGAGTTGTCAACAATGCCAGGCAATTCGATCGCGGGGCGCACCCGAACTGTGTCGAGGTGTGCGAGCAAACGGTGTAACAACCCGACACCCCGATGATTCAGGCGCCGACGTTGTCACGGCGTTGTCACAACTGGGTGCAAATGCAATGAGATGATGGGAGATGAGTCGATACGGTTTCCGCTGCTCAGGAACACGCGAAAGATATTGCAGGACAGTCGAAATCGGGCGATGTCCGACTGGGGGTCAAGTGGTGCCCGTTCAAATGCTGTCAGCTCGACTCTGTCGGCCCTACTCGAAGTGACCTCGTTTGCAACCGCAGCCGACGATGTCCTAGCTGTAACGGCGCTACGCCGCGCGGCGCCGAGTGTGAGGATTTTCTTTACTGGTATCAAGATCTAGCCAACACTGGCGCGCCTGCACTTCACCGTATAAACACGGCCGGCTGCCCGCCCACCGGGGCCGCTCCTGGCGCTCCATCCCGCTCGCGCGAGCTCGGCAGCACGTCCAACCGGAAAGGTTCCGCACCATCCTCGTGGGCCGCTTCGAGCGTCGTCGGCGTGTGACGCAGTCCTCTGTGACGTGTTCGGCCCGTTTCGGTGGCTCGTCAATCTACTGCTTCAAGGCGGCAGCGGCAGGTTTACAGTCGTCGAGCGCCACTGTTTAGGGGTCAGTCGGGCCAAACCAGGAAGGAGGAGTTCACACCGCTAGTCCCATCTTTCGCGTCGCGCACTGCCAGGCTATAGCCTCCAGGGCCGAGCGGACTCGTCCGATATTCGATTGTGCTGGACCGCAGCACCTTTAGCTCGTCCGCAATGAGGCTGCCGCGCTCGTCCCGTAAAGCGATCCTGACGCTTCGTCGTCCATCGAATGACTCTATCGTCGCCGTGACGGCTTCACCGACCGAAAGTATCTCGGGGACCGTGACCGATAGATCCTGCGCAGCTGTGGCTTTGACGACAATCGAGTCGGATGTCAGCACGGATTCGACCTCGTCGAGGGCGGCGTTGTTGCACTGTAAGTGGCCATGCTGATCGGCGACACGTCTGATCGAATTATCGTCTAACGGGATGCCTTTGGGGCCCGATGCGGCCGAGACCGTACCGTCGCCGCCGAGGTCTCGACGCGCAAGATGGTTCGACAGTACGTAGCGGCCATTGCTCATAGAGGCTGAGGCGCTCGTGGACTGCCTCGTTCCGACGATTGCGTGGCGTCTCGCCGCAGTGCCAGCATCTAGGGATTCAGCCTCTTCGAGCTCCCGGTAGAACAGTGCCGCGTCGCTGCGGGCAGCGCTAGACAGTGCGGAGTCTGTTTGTTCGGCCAGGTATTCGAGGTCCCCGCCGCCGTGATCGATGCATGCGTAGCTAGGTAGCAGCTGATGTATGGACGGGAAGGACAGCACGGCGGGGTGAAGACGTTCACCGAAGAGGCGCAGTTTTGGTATAGGTCCGTCGGCTAAGACTGATAAGGCTTTGAGCGCGCCGCGGTACGGGGTGCCTAGGGTGATCATTTTGCGGGTGAGTGGCGCCCCGCCTTCCTTGCTGATGTACCAGCGGGCGATCAGACCTCCCATGGAGTGGCACACGAAGACGATTTTGGCGTCACTGTTCTGCGGTGCGCTGTCACGCCAGCGGCTCAGCGCCGATTCGGCCTGCACCTTGAGTAGACGGCCAGTGTACCGGTTGGAGAGTCGCCAGTCATAGGGGAAGAGAACAGGATTCAGATGCCTGATTTCCCATGGAATGTCTGTGTGTGTGGCTCGTAGTCGTTGAACGAGCTTGTCGTATCCGTGCATCGGTGGCCACAAGCCGGGAATGAAGTGCAGTTTGGACATGAGTGATGTTGCGTGGACGCCGTCATCGGGTGCCTGATCGCCGATACCGTTGGGGAGTTCGAGCTTGCGGATATTCGCGCCCAGGGTGGCGAGTGCGGTAAGCAGCATCGCCGGCTTGTCTAACGCCCATAGGTCGGTGCCGCCGCGTGTCAGCGTACTTCCGGCGATGCCGGGAATGATCACGATCAAGTCGTTGCTAGTCACATTCGCCCTCCGGTCGCTGGTCGAGAATTCCTGCAGCTTGGCCGAATTCCGGTTTCGCTCCCGACAGCCTTTCACTGAGACGCCGCCACTCGGGTACGCGCGTCGGTGCGACATCGACAATCCCCGCGATGAATTCTTGCCCTTGCTTTGAGGACTCGGATTTCAACATGCTCACACCGACATAGAAGGTCGACTCGATAAGGATTTCGAGGCTGGCGCTCTCTTTCGCCTTGTTCATCAGAACAACAGCGGCGTAATGCAGTGTCCTGATGTCGTGGTGTTCGGCAATACGGGCAAGCACCGCTCTGGCCTGGTCGGTGTCGGTCGCTGCCGCGGCGACGTCGGTATGCAGCGGTATGCGGCTCAGCTCGATCAGACTCACAGCCGCACCGGAGCGTGTCCTGTCGTTGTGCGCCCGCAGGTGTCGACCTACCGTTTCGCTCCGTAGTTCCTCACCGCGCTGGGCTAGGAGGCCGATGCGTTGGTCGAGGTCGGTGCTAAGGAAGTGTTCGGCTAGGTCGTAGATGTTGGTGTGCGCTGTGTTGCGCTGGTGGGGATCGCCACCTCGGCCTTCCGGGAGCGGATCGACGGTGTGGGTGCCGGCGGGTGCGGTGAAGCGGAGTCGGTTGCGGATGTCCTTGAGCGCGGCCGCCCTGGTGGGATCGAGGATCAGTGAGGCTTCGTCGATCGCACTGTCGTGATCCTCGCCGAGCAGGTGTGTGTTGTGCTGGAGGAAGGCTTCGGCGCTGGTGAAGTCCGGGGTGGAAACCCACTGCAGCGCCCAATCGATTTTCTGTTGATCGATGGTCGCCCATGTTGGCAGTTCGGTGCCGGTGGTGCGCTGCCATAGCTGATCGAATCGGACTCTGCCGGTTTCGCGGATGGTGCGTGTGAGCCGCCGAAGGTGAAGCATCAGCATCGGGTCCGCTGAGCCGAGTTCGGTGATGGCTCTGTGGATCCACGACGGTACGCGTGGGTGTTCACCGGGAGCTTCCCTGGCGAGGGCCCAGAGCAGTCGCGCTCGTGTCGGGCCGTCGCGGTTTTCCAGGGTTTGGGTGACGTTTTGATCGAGCTGGTCGAGGTGGTCGTCGAGCCGGCCCATCGCGCGCGCTAAGACCGCGAGTGTGATTCCGCAGGTCTCGATGTCGTCCATGCTCAGCTCCGGGAGCTGCCGATAGTGTTGGACCGACGCGATAGCGGAGTCGCGGGCAGCCGCCTGGCGACCGCGCTCCAGTTGCAGTTTCGCTTGAGTGCCCAATGCTGAGGCAAGTCCGGCTCGGTGTGAGCCGTCGCGGTCCAGGAGTTGATTCCACAGTGCAACCGCGTCGGCGATGACTGTCAGACCGGGATCGATCTGGCCGGCCATGCCGTGTAGGGCGGCGAGGTTACGCAGCGCGGTGGCGTAATCGGGCGTGTCTGACAGGGCAGCCTCTGCAAGGAGCTGTACTGCGCGTTGTGCGTAGCGCACCGCAAGTGCGGGTCTGCGCTGGGCCGCTTTGGTGACCTCGATGTAGACCGTCGCAAGCTCCTGAGGAGACATCACCCCATCCGCCAGGAGCTGCTCGCCTTGGAGGACAGCCTTGGCCGCCAGCAGGACACCCCTGTCCCGTTGTCCGTTGGCAACGGTGTAGATCGCTTTGAGAGCTCGGGTGGTGACTGCGTCAACCTGGTTGTGGGCGTTACTTGTTGACAGCTGCTCGAACAACGTGATCGCCTCATCGGCGATGGCAGCGGCCTGGACGAACTGGCCGGAGGCAGCCAAGCGCTGGCAGTAGTTCAACAGCACCCGGGCGACGTCGTTGTCCAGGCTGGGATTGTCGTCGCGGGCGGCGCGGTAGTACTGCAGTGCTTGCTCGCTGACCTCCAGTGCCTCGCTGTGGCGGCCGGTGAGGGACAACGGGTTCGCGTAGTTGTCCAACATCAGCGCGAGGGCGGTTCGTTTGGCCACCTCACGGTCGGCGACCTGGCGCATGATCTCGACCGCCGCGCCCGCGGGATCCAACGCCGCCTCACCTCGATCCGCGGCGATCAGGATACTCGCGTAATTCGTCAGCGCACCAGCGTAATTCACGGCCTCCGCGGGAGTCAGCGACGCCATCGCCCGATAGCCGTCTATTGCCTCAATGGTCGCGGCCATGGCGCCGTCGCCATCACCGATGCTGAGGTATCGCACACCGAGATCACTGAGGGTTTCCAGCAGGGCTGGTCGCCACGAGGCATCGCCGGCAACAAGATCATCCATGATCGTGCGTGCTTCTTCGGTCACGGCCACCGCTTCGTCGAATAATCCACGGTCGGCGAGGTGGCTGCCGAGGTTCTGCAGTGCTTGCGCGAGTGCCGCACGATCGCGTTCTGTTCCAGTCTCGTTGACGGCCGCCTGCAGGATGTCGACGGCGTCGCGACTGGCTTGCAGGGCCTCCTCGACGCGCCCTTCCATGCTCAACGCCAACGCCAGGGTGTTGCGGGCGATACCCACGCGGTACCGGTTGTCGCCTCCGTAGAGGAGGAACCGTTGCTCGAGTGTTACGGCTTGCGTGGCCACCGCGGATGCGCTCGTGTCTTGGGCGTCAATCAGCATGTTCGCCAAATTGTGTGCCACAGCGGCAAGATCGACGACGACTGCAGGATGCTCACTCACGAGCTGGTTGTACGCGGCGACCGCATCGCGACCGGTCTGAACCGCGCGCGCAATTTGACCGGTTGACTGGTAAATGGTCGCAAGGTGGGCCAGCGCCGGCGCTAACTGCCGGTGATGGTCCGGGCCGGTGAGGTGGTCGGCGACAGATGTGGATTCTTCGGCCAACGCAAGCCCAACACTGATACTGCCCGATGCGACCGCGTCGATAGAGACGGCCAGTGCTGCCGCAGCCAAATCCTTGAACAGGAGGTCGTTTCCACGTAAAAGTTCCAGTCCGCGCTCGCCGACGCGGGCCACATATCTCCAGAGGTAGCGGTCGAGATGGTGGCTGCGCGGAGGGGTCAATGAGGAGCCGGCCGGCGCTAGCTCGGCCTCGACGAGCGCACCTGCGATCTGAAGGTCCAGCGTGTCGCCGACGGCTTTGCGTGCGTGCGCGGCGAAGTGTTGAGCGATCAGTATGTGCGCGAAGCGGTAGACCGCTTCGTCGGATTCGGAGTCCTCCACGATGTAGGCGCCCAACGGCGCGAGCGTGGCGGCTAGATCGTCGCGGTCGAGGTGTGGGTAGTCGGGGTCGCGTGTCGCGTTAGCGATGGCCAACCATTCACGCTCGGGGATGCCCGCGCCTAAGCCGTAGGGCAGCACATCGAGCAGTGCCATCGCGGCGGGCCGCGTGGAGTTGTCATAGGAGCGGGTAACCAGCTCATCGAGCGCGGCACCGAGGGAGTCGTCGATGGCGGCCGGCGTGGGTGGGATGTTCGATCCGGTGTGACGGGCATAGTCGATCAGGAGTGTGGTCAACACAAAGGGTGGAGGCCCTGCACCAGCTGCTCGTCGGCGTAACGCCACGCTCGCGCCGGCAGGATCGTGGTCAGGCCCCGTAGGGGGAAGCAAGTCGTCGAGCATCTCCTCGATGGCCGTCCACCCGGACGCCTGTTGTTGTGGGCTGTCGAGATCGAGAATGCGGTCGGTCGCGGTGAGTATGGCCGAGATCGGGACGACATCCTCGGTTTCGCCGGCCGCGGCCATCTGTGGATGTTGGGATGCGCGGCGCTGCCTGGGCACTCTCACCGTGGTCGGTCGCGTCGCCACGATGACCGTGGTCACGCTGCTCAGCGGCGTCAACAGTGATTCCACGACGCGGGTCGGCTCGATGGCTTCTGACAGTGCATCGAGGGCAATCACCGGGACCGGATCGCCGTTGTCGCGGCGGCGCTGCAGCCCACCACACAGTTCGAATGCGTTGCGGGGCACCGCTACTGCGCCGAGAAGGCCACGTGCAACCAAGTTGCGATCAATCGTCGCGGCGATCACCTCCGCGCTGAGGCCCCGAACGTCGATGATCACGGCGGCCGGTCCGTCTGTGGCCGCCGTCGGCGCGGTGTTGTCACGGGACAGCGCATGGTGCAGCAGCGCAGACTTGCCGCTGCCCGCCGCGCCCGTGACGACACACACGCCGCTCGGGTCTGCCTGCCAGCCAGAAACTGTAGCGACGGCGGATTGTCGGCCGAAAAATGGTGGAATCGCGGGTATCCCGGTGAGCACTTCAGTGACAGTCAGTGGACCTGCGGCCGGCGACCACAGTGGGTTGCGGATGAACGGGCGTGGGGCGCCGGTGGTTGTGAATTTCGGCTCGGTGGGTGCGGCATCGTGATCCCACTGTGTGATGAGCGCGTCCCAGAGATCGTCGCCGCGAATGAGACGGCGATGTGTCGACCAGCGGCGCCGGAGGTCGTCGGCCTCTGGGCCGTCGGGAAGTGGCCCATCACGCAGCAGGCGCTCTAATTTGGGGCCCAGTTGGTGCTGGCGCACCTTTTCGGGTCCGCATGCAGCCAGTAGCCCAAACCAGCACCACTTCCCGGCCGGCGGGGTTTCCAGGAAGCGGGTGTAGATCTGCGCGATCACCTCGACTGCGTTCCCGGAGTAGCAAGTATCGAGGATCAACAGGATTTGACTGGCGCCGGTGGCCGCGAGTTTGGCCGCGACATCGCTGGCGCTCAAACCATCACTGGGATCGGTGCGGCTGTCGTGGGCCAACAGCCGCACCGTGTTCGCACCGCTACCGGGTATGCCGTGCCCCGACCACATCAGTACAGCGGCGCCCTCGTCATCAGAAAACTGAGCTACGTGATCACGCAACTCCTGTAGAACATCGACCTCGTCAGGATCACGAAGTACGTGGACACCGAAGTGCTCGCCCATCAGTCCCCCGACTGCCTGCACCTCGTTGAACGAGCCAGAGAGGTCTGACAGCCCCGGACCGGTGTACTTGTCGACGCCAACGCCGATGAACAGTCCTTGTACAGCCTCGCCGACCATCCGGTAATGATCGCTTAGTCCGCGCAATCTCGGGCCTGCTTGGTCGATGGCGAGGCCCGGCGTGTCTGCGGCGTAGGTCGTATACACGGGACAGTGGTGGGTTGAACACTTTCATCGAAAATTCGGAACCCGCTGATTTTCCGGGTCGAGTCGATCTGCCGGGCGATCACCGGGCACGGCGTACATGTCGCCAGCAAGAACGCAGCCGAAGTCCGTGGCTCTGCCGGCTCGATAGCGATGCGCCGAGGCGAGTTTAGAGTGACGAGGCGACCAAACCAACAGCATTACTGTAATGGCTACAGTAATTCGCCGAGGTGGGCAATATCGCGTCTGCGCAGTGACTAGATGGGCGCAGACGAAGGCTCGCATCTCTGAATATCACAGTCAGCCGGATGGAGATCTTTTATTGTGCAGGCCGGCCTTCACGCAGGAGACGCACCTGAGCAAGAACTCGATCTGCTCGCCTGAACGGAGGACTACCTTCGGGCAACAATCGGAGCGCCGCTTCTGTCCGGTGCAGTCCTTGAGAGAGTCGAGCGGCCACTCCTCCCGTTGTCCCTTCTGGAGGCCACAATGGACGGGGTGCTCACCGTATACCTGGACCAGAACAAGTGGGTCGACCTAGCACGAGCCGAGACCGGGCACCCATTGGGCGCTGCCTTCGTCGACGTCTTGGACACCTTTAAGCAAGCCGCGGACGATGGTAGTGCCCGCTTCCCACTGAGCTGTGCTCACTACTACGAGACCGGCAAAAAGGGCAATCCCAAGAAGCGCATGGAACTGGCCGCGACGATGGTGAGGCTCGCTGGACAACTACGGATCGCGCCTCCACACGCGATTGTTCCGCGGGAGATCAGACGAGCGCTGGTCGCCGTGTTTGATTTGCCAACAACGGTTCCGGATCTGGGGCTCTTCGGCCCTGGGGTGGCCCATGCCTTCGCGGCCCCGAGTCTCCGGTACACAGCGCCCACCGAATGGAAAGGCATAGTCTTGCCACCGGCGTTGCAGGAAGTGCTGCAACAGCGCTGCGGAGCGGAGTTCGAGGCGAGGATCCTCGCCGACGTCATGCCGGAGGGTGTTTCTGAGGGGGCGCGCCTCCGTCTCAACGACTATAAGAATCTGACCGATGAGCGATTCGTGGAGGGGCAGACGGCCGTAGCGGGTTGGATCGAGGAGCGTGGTCGTCACCGTCTCGAAGACATCATGCTTGCGACAGCCTTCGCCGACATCAGTGAGCCGCTTGCGCTGGCGGCGGCGGAACTAGGCGTCACTGGTGAACAACTAGCGGACAACGCCCGGGCCATCATCGAGGAAATGCCGTCGCGGTGGGTAGAGATGAAGCTTCGGCAACAGCGCCAAGTCAATCCGCAGAAGTCCTGGGAGGGCAACGATCTCAACGACGTAACAGCTCTGGCAATCGCGGTGCCCTACTGCGATGTGGTCGTCACGGAGAAGTCCTGGGCTTCCCATGTCAACGCCGCGAAGGTCGGTGACTGCTTCGACACGCTAGTGACCGGCAGTCTCCTGGAAGTGGCGGACCGCCTGGCCGTGTCCTCCTAGCTAGTTGCCAACACCAGCCGTTGTCGGCAGCTCGCGGTTGCGATGTGACGAGGTTCGACAATAGTGCTGTGCTTGCGGGTAGTGGGATTGAGCACACGACTGGGATGATGGGCTCATGCAGGGACTGGCTGGCCTCGGAGAGTTTTACATACTGGATGATCCTGAGACGCGGGTACGCGGCCGGTTCACCGCGGAGCTGGGGAAGAAGGCGGAGCTGGTTCTCGACGAAGGCCTGGTCGATGATCCGCGGGTCACGCCAGCGCCCGGCGGCGGCCTAGCTCTGAGCGGTTCAGTCGAGGACGAGGTAGCCGCGTTTCGGCCAATCACATTGCAGGGAAGGCTCGAGACCGGCGAGTTCGTCACGCTCCTGGGTGCGCGCAACAATGGCGGCGACGGCCTATTTGGGTTCCCTCGCTATCTCACCTACACAGCAGTGTTCGGCGCTGCTCCGGTGAGCGGCGGGAATCAGTTGTATACCGCGGTGCGGTTCCAAATCAATGCCCCAGAGTGGTTGGGCCACTTGGGCGACGGCGAGTCGAACTTAGTCGCAGACGACGGTTCTACAGTGCGCGTCGAGGCGTCCTCGGACGCGAACTGGCTGGTGTATGAGTCGGCGGCTGCCGCAGCGCTGCGCGTTCTCGAAAAGCGGGCTGTATCGGCGTGTGTCACCCTGACCCGTTTGGTGCTGAACATAGAGGTAGTCGAAAGCGCCGTGCACGTCCGGGTTGGCCCTTCAGATCCGTGGCTGACAGTGTGGAGACCCGGGCACGGCGCAGCGGCGGTTGATCTCGACGAGGATCCGCTGTTGGCGTGCGAGCAGCTGACCCTGGAGCGTTTCGCGAATTGGATCGTACTGAACGACTCCCTCGACGGTTTGGCTTGGGCGGTGGCAAGGCCGTTGAACGGCTTCCTGCAGACGCAGGTCGTGGAGAGTACCTCGTTGGTTGAGGGGCTGCACCGTCGGCTTCCGTATCCGCAGTCGCGCTTTGGGACCGATAAGAAAGCCGCTTTAACCCGAATCAGAGCAGCCGCTGTTGAGGCTGCCACAGCTCGGGCGCAAGACGACGGAGACCTGGACCCGGTGCTGATACATAAATTGGTGGAACAGGCGACAAATCATGTGGGGGACGTGAGTTTCCGCGAGCGGGCCAGTGTCATTGTGGCCGAAGTTAGCGCAGCGGTGCCTGAGATTGTGGAATCGATCGCTGATCTGCCGGGCCGGATAACTGTTGCCCGCAACGACATTGCGCACCATCTGAAACTGAAGGTCACCAAGGAACCGCTGGCGGATCGCTATGCACGCTGGATGGTGGTTACCACTATCACCCCATGGCTCCTGCGAGGGCTTCTACTGAAGCATGCCGGTATCGAATCCGGCGTTCTGCACGACGGGTATATGGCCCACGCACCCTTTTTGATCGCCAAGGCCAATGTGGCGGAATTAGTTAGCGAACTCGGATGGCAAGTGCCCACCTCTACGGCTTGTCCGAGGTGCGATCAGGCCGGCGACACCCCCTAGACTGTAGCGAAATATTGTTGCGGTTAAACGCCGGTGATTGCCGCCGCCCGACCGGTGGCGATGCTTTCACTGAGGTCGGCGGCCAACAGGTCCAGCGTGGGACGGATGGCGTTGCGGACCTTCGTCTCTTGTTAAGGCGTCAACGACTACTTCGCGAAACGCGGGGCTCACATGGCCGCAAGTACTACACCGGGGCAACGAGGACCTGCCACACGAGTCCGAGAGCCGTGTACGGCTCAGGGTGGTAACCAGAGTTGATGTCCGAGCGAAGACCGACGGGCGGGTACCTATCGAACGAGTCGTCCCGGCCGGCCCACACACTGCTGTCGGGATCGTGCATCGCTGAAATCTGTACCCACAGGTTGTCGTTGGTGAATTGAAGCGTCCAGTCGTTGCTAATCGAACCCTGCAGAACCGCCGCCGCGACTTCGCGCCCATTCGGGCCTCGCAACGTGAAAGTCAGCGGAAGTCCCAAGACTTCTCCATCGGGCGCTTCGAACGAGATGTCGTCCCAGGTACGGGTGGTGTCAGTCACCCACTCGTAAGCATCGTGGGGATCGCGAAATTGTCCTTTGGCTTCTTGCGCGTGCGCGGCGTCCGTCTGATAAGCGGAGCCCAGTTTGCCATCTTGGAGCTTGACGGCGAAGGGGACAGTCACGAGCATGTCGTACAAATTCAGCAAGGTGTTCCAGGTACTGCCGTTGCGGAACGCAATACCCTCCACATGCACGTGGACCACCAAAATAACCGTATAGCTGACAATTTCGAAGTCACCGTCGACTTCCACCGCCACATCGCGTACTTGCACCAGTGACCCTGCCCTCGCCATCTCAACGCTGGGATCAACCAACTCGTCCAGGTCCCGTCGATCCTCAGCTCCCACTTCCCCGATCCTGAGATCGGAGACCGCGATCCATTCCGGCGCAGGTTGCGCAGCTTCATGCATGTCGTCAAGCAGACGCGCGAGGATCAACTTTTGCGCTGCACGGCGTGGTGTCTGAGTGAACCCGGCCGGAGGCAGCGTACTGAATAGGTACTGCGTGTTGGCCGCCCAATGAATCTCGTTGTGTCCGAGAGCTGTTGCAGCCCTGCGAAAGTCTCTGGCGTTCGCAGTCAGAAACAAGATCTTCTGCGGTTCGCCATCCGCGCGGCGGAGCCCATCACGATAGATCGAGGCGTCCACGGCGCCAGTCCGCACTCCGCTCGTGACATTGCCCGCGCCCTCGCAGAAAATCTGATCTCTGATGGCCCCAATTGCAGCAGCACCGTCCATCTCTAACACTTCAACGTTCGTCATCGCCTCACAGCGAAGATGGATCCGGTTGGCGATGTCCGCGGCACTGAGGTCGGGTGCCGCATCGCCGACGATTCCCACATTGCGCAAACCCTTCTGCGCCCTCCTTAACGACTGCAAGGCATCCCGAGCATGGGCAGCCCACTCGAAGATCACTTGACGTGGAATCCACAATGCAACTCCGCGTGATCTCAAACGCTCAGCCAAGCCCTCAACCTTGCCGGCATCGAAGTTGCCGCTCGCGAAGAAACACGTATCCAATACGGGCCGCCACCGGGGCCCATCCTTCGTCGCCTGCGGCTGCCATGATGCCTCAACATTACGGCTATGCCGTTCGAGTCCTTAGGCGGTGCGGCAGAGGCGGAGTCGTCCGCCGACGGGCGCACCCCCGCGGGCCGGCTAATGGACGTTTCTGCCGACCTTCGATTGCGCGCCGCTTGAACTGCCAAGTCGACCTCGCATCTACGCTTTGGCAAACTGGGCGCACTAGAGGAATACGGACGTTTGCTGACCGACGGCGCCGCTTCCTCGGCCGGCGCCGTGCCCAGCACCCCCCGGAATTTCTTCGACTCACCCCCCACCCGACTCCGTGGTGTGAGTTGCAGTTTTTATCTGTGAGACCCCAAGACCGAGTACATCCCACGGCGTGGTTGAGCCTAGACGTCGCAGGGCGGGGGCTGAGGGCGTCAGCGATGGCCCCGGTGGCAGACTGCGGAGATGGGTGGAACCGGAGGCGTTAGTGCGTCCGAGATATCGGTCGGAGAGGTTGTGGCACTGCTCCGTGACCAATCCGGGGGGTTGCTGAAGGCGGTTGCCAACGGATTGTATGTGTTCTGGATAGGTTCAGGCATCTCTCGGAACCGGGCGCCTGATGTTAAGAAACTAGTGGATCAAATCCTCGTGTTCCTTCAGTCGAACATCAATGCGTCTGACAATCTGTGCCCGCACCGGCGTGCCTTCGAAACTGCTCTTGACCTCGCCGAGTTGTCGCAACTCGAACAAGAGCATACGGATATGGGCAAAAATATTCGAGAGTGGCCGACTCACGGCGCCATTGTCAACCGTCTAAGTAACAAATACTCAGAACTGCTCGACATCGATTTCACAGGAAGGCCACCCGACTACCTCCTGTGGGAGGTTGTGGATCCTGCGGCGACATATGGTGTCGATTTATCTGAACCGGACGCCGAACACTACTGCCTCGCGGTACTGGTGTTGGAAGGGGCGCTCCCTGAGATCGTGTCGCCCAATTGGGACGGTCTAATTGAGAAAGCCGTTGAGGATCTTGCGGGAACTGATAGCTCAGCCATGACCGTATGCGTCACCTCGGAGGACTTTCGCTCGCCATCTACCCTGTCGCGAATCCTAAAATTTCACGGCTGCGCTGTGCGGGCTGGCGCTGATGCCGCAACCTATCGCGAGTATCTTGTCGGGCGGCGCAGTCAGATCACGAGCTGGCCGACCGATGACGAACACCAGGTGATGCGTGCCGAAATGATCCTGCTCGCCGCGAAACGCCGCACACTGATGATCGGTCTGTCTGCGCAGGATTGGAATATCCAGGACCTCTTCGCGGCAGCCAAATCTATGCTGGCCTGGCAGTGGCCAATTTCGCCTCCGGCGTTTGTTTTCGCGGAAGATGCGATTGGAAATCATCAAACAAATATCCTTCGCGTCGCCTACGGAAATTCCTACGAAGGAAACCACACCGAAATTGCATCATTGGCCTTAGTCCGTGCATTTGCAAAGCCTTTGTTATTCGCCCTCACATTAGGCGTCATTGGGCATAAAATTGAAGCCCTGGCCAAGGGCGCCTGGGGCACGGACAATGATGGTGTTACTCACCAATCGATTGCGAGCGGCATAAGCGCTGTTCTGTCCACCGCATCCGGCGCCATCATCGACCAGTCAGATTTGGAAGCTCGGCGAGTCATTTCTCATCTCGCCAAGACCATGGCGCTATTGCGCGACGGACGGCCGCCGCAAGCCGAGCTGCGATACCAGCCGATATCGAATTCGCCAGCACACGTGATGGCCACGGATCCGAACATCCTTGCCGGAGGTCTACCGCATGCGGCTCTGGCTCTCGCGGTCCTTGGCACCGAATCCGAAGAAGGCACGTGGGAGATGTCAGTTAGTGGTCCTTCGTCATCAGGAAACTGGGCGCCTGTCACCTTGAAGGCCGATACCACCGTGTCTCGACTGTTCTTCGCGGCTGATGCTTCGGTGGCTGTGCAGCTCGAACTGGGTGACTTCGTCGACAGCACCGATGGCGACGTCGTAGTCGTCCACAGTGCGCGTCGCCCCCAGAAAATCCAAAGATCCCCGACTGCCGCCCCAGGGCGCACCGGCGCCAAAGCTGCGCGTCACGTTGATATGGCCGAGATACTCGATGACTCGCCAAACTATCTAGACGTTCGCCGCCGGTTTCGAGAAGAGTTAACGCTGTGAGCGATAGCAGGCCGGTGCGTCGGGTCGTTGAGCTGCTGGAGCAGCACGGATATCGTGCGCTTTCGGCCGACCTCAGTGTCGGTACCCTCTCCTTCAAATTTGCAGCGACTTTGGTTGGGTCGCGCAACTCTCACGACTTAGTCGTCGTCGCGGACACCATTGCGGATTCGAGCGAATCGCACATTCGCCGCCAGGTTCAAGCTCTTGGGCGCGCTCTCGATATGGTCGAATCAAGGCGATCGCTGACATTGATTATCGTGGGGCCGAATTTGAGCGACCCGACGCTGCGCGAACTTTCCAGGGCGTGTCGGATCCTGTCAGTTGGTACTCCCACCGGAGAGCATGCGGGTGATGCGGTTCGTGACACGCTCGCAGTGCTGTTGCCCCTCGACATCCCAGAGGAAGCTTCTGGGACAGTCGATCCTCTGGTGAGACTTCAAGGGGAGCTGAGCGGGTTGCCCCCTGAGGAGGTGACGCGCTTCCTGGGCGCGTCCCGCGTAGGCTCGAGAGCAGTAGAACAAGAGCTCGAAAATTGGATCGGGTCGGCGCTGCCTGAGGAGGCGGAATGACTATTTCGCGTCTAGAGTCCATCTCTCTCAACAACTTTCGGAGCATCGGCGGCCGAATCACTGTGCCGTTGAATGCTCAAGTAGTGCTCATCTACGGCGCGAACGGGACCGGTAAGACGAGTCTTCTTTCGGGGCTTGAATTCGCTCTGACAGGGTCTATCGCCGCCATGGAGAGGGCGGACCCGAAATATCGGGATTACCTAGTACACCGCGGCGAGTCAGAGGCCGACGTAAGAGTCGTCGCGCAGGATCCGAATCCTTTTCACCCCACGTCTTCTGAACTGTCATTCAGCGGTGCTCAATGGGGCGGCACCCAGGCAATGGACCCAGTAGATGCTCGTTACTTCAGCGAGCGCTGTTATCTGGCACAGGCGACCCTAGGAAGGTTGCTGGAAATCTATGAGGGCAAAGACGTCGGCCAAGATTCAGCGCTGGTGAGGTTTGTCAACGATGTGCTTGGTTTGGATGCGTTAGAGAATCTGATTGAGGGCTTGAAGCAGGCGAAAGACATTCGTAATACACGCCGCCTCGTGCCCGGGATAGCTGAGTTGGAGCGCTCACTCGCTGCTACGCGCGAAGATGAGGCCGATCGGCGTGTTGAGTGCGATCAGCTTTCAGTCGAGCTCAATGAGCTAGAGCGGGCGATGATCTTTCAGTTATCAGCGCTTGGACCGGAGAATGCTGCCCTTCCGGTAAGCCAACAGTTCTCTGCGGCCGCCATAACTCGGGTATTGAGCGACTCGGAAGTGGAGCCTGAGCAGGCGAAGCTAATCGAGCTCACCAACTTCTCCCGCCAGATCCAAGCAATGGCTAGCCGCGTAGCCGCCGCTAAGAAGACGCCTGCCGAAAAAGATCTCCCGGTTCTAGAAGCTGACGCGGCAGTTGCAACGCGGACCACGAACCAATGGCTGGAGACATCCGGTGTTGCGATCGATCAAATACTTGACGAGGCTCGAAGTTTGTTCGCCGACCTCCCTTCCGTTTCAGAGACGAGTCCCACTGCAGCGCTGGCGAGCGGTCTAGATCGGATCGAGAAAGAACTGCGGCTTACCAGCGAGGCGCTGTCGGCCGACGAAGTCGCTCGCACTCAGCACGTCGATCTGGCGCAAGCGGCTGACCGGGATCGATCGCGGATCGCTCTCATCGAGGAGCAGATCACGAACCAGACACAGGGTGCCGCGGAGATCGCGCGGTTGCTTGCGGAATTGGTGCCGCACCTTCATGACAACGAGTGCGTCGTCTGCGGACGAGATTTTGCTGATATCTCATCGGAGCCCCTCGCTGCGGAAGTGTCGCGTCGTGCATCGCGATTTAGCGACCAAGCTGAGCGGCTGTCGCAGCTTAGCCAAGCGAGGGCCAGCGCAACGGCAGACCTCAATCGGGCACTCTCAGAAATGAATTCGCTTCAGTCGCGAATCATGGACACATCATCTCGATCCACCAATATCGTGAAACGTGCACAGCTTGACAACTGGGCTGAGCGGTTGCGAACCCTACAAGAAGAGGCGAATCGCGGTTCCCGTTTAGTCTCGGCCGGTGCGAATGCGCGGCGCGCGCTCGCCGAAGCGAGCGTCCATACCGTTACGTGGTCCGAAACTCGGCGTGATGCAGTCGAACTTGCGCGCACGCTCGCTCTGGGCTCCCCATCGGAGACCGAGCCTCTTGACGAAGTGTTGCGGCAGTTGGACGTGCACGTCCGAAATCGGATGGACGAAGCAGAAGGCAGGGCCGCTATTCGTTCGAGACTTGGACAGCTACAGAGAAATTGGCTGGTAGTCAACCAGCGGCTGGAAACTGAACTCACAAGGCAACAGCGCGCACACGATCGGCGCGCAGAATACGAGCGCACGCAGGCTGAAATAGATGCCCGTCGTGACCGCGCAAGGCAGATCAGTCGGACGGCCGAGGTTGTTCAACAGTCAGTTATACAGACAGTGTTCAATGAGAACCTCAACTCAATATGGCGGGATCTGTTCGTCCGCCTTGCGCCCAACGAGCCCTTCGTACCGGCCTTCCACGTCGCTGACGAGCAGCGCCGAAGTAACCCGCCGCAACTAATCACCAACTACCGCGGAGGCGGCCGCGGAGGCAGCCCAGGAGCGATGCTCAGCGCGGGCAATCTCAACACCGCCGCGTTGACACTGTTCCTTGCGCTTCATCTGGGCGCCGGGAAGCGGTTACCATTTTTGATCCTTGACGACCCAGTTCAGTCGATGGATGACGTCCATATATCGCAGTTTGCCGCTCTTCTTCGTACACTGTCAAAGCAGCACCAACGGCAGGTTGTCATCGCTATCCATGAGCGTGCACTGTTTGACTACCTGACGCTGGAATTGAGTCCGGCGTTCGAGGGCGATCGCCTAATCACAGTGGAGCTAAAGAAGCAGGCGGATACCTCAACCAGCGCGGAGCCGACCTTCCACGAGTGGGTGGACGACCCCGTCAGTATCTCGGCATAACCCAGTTGTTGATTGTGCGCTCGACCGAATCACCCGCAGCGTCAAGCGAATCAGCGGCGGCGAGCAGCGAGGCAGCCACTCCGGAACGTCCGCCGCGGTGAGCTCGGCGTCACCGTTCTCGGGATATACAACGATGCCCCGGTCACGTGCCAGCCCGTCTATTGCTGGCCTTGCACCTCGACGATCAGGTGGCAGACGTTGTGACGTGAGCGCGCCAGATACCGGGCCACGTCTTCGACGGAGTCGGTGAGATATTTCCAGTCGCCGGTAATTGCGCCAGCGGGGACGGGCAGATGCGGGTGATCACCCTGAGTCGTGTTCGGCGACTCTATGCAGCCGAAAACCCCTGTAAACAGGTGATTGAAACAACTTACTGAGCGGTCAAACTTTCCGCTTATCAAGCGACTGTGCCGCTGAGCGGCTGGCTGGCCGCCGGCTGTAACGGTGAACAGTGGATGGCAACGTAGTCTGGATTCGAAGATGCCCTGACAGCGCGGTCACGCGACGCTGCCAGCTAACGTCATCAACATCTACATGATCTGAACTCCGAGAAGGAGTTTCGCCTTAGAGGCCGTTCAGCGTGGCGGCGATGTCCTTGGTCAACAGGTAGAGGTCGAGGTTGCCAGCATCGTTGACGTTAAACGGTTCGAATCCGAACCGTTGCCACCAGCGGAAGACGTCAGCGTTTAGCGCGGTGACAACCACTGCCCGGCAGGCGGCCTTGATATTCAGTTCGACCGCGGTGGCCAGGATGTGCTTGACCATCTCGGTCCCTAGGCCAAGTCCGGCTACGCGAGTGTCGGTTGCCAATCGGCCAATCAACAACGCTGGAATCTGCTGTGGCGCACCACTTCCCAAAGATTTGGGACTGGACGACCGATCGACCGCGGTCATCGACAGGGTGGCATAGCAGACGACAGTCTGGTTCAGATCCGCGATCACCCACACTGCGGCAGTGTTGCCGCGTCGATTTTGCCCGGCGTAGCGACGCAACCACTCGTCCAATGACGTTTCCCCACAGCTGAATTCGCTTCGCTGCTGGAGATCCGGGTCAAAGAGTGTTGGCCGATGGAACTGCACCTCAGTCAAGCCAGCTGAACTTTGCCGGCCATTGCAGCGCCTTCGCTAACCGCTCATTGACCCGCGCAGGGCGGTTGAGCGCTTCGTTAAAAGCCGCCGCAGCGTCGGGGGAGAGGTGAACGGTTTGCCGTTCGGCCAGCACATCGTCGGCAGCACGGCTGGCGGCCTGCAGTACAAACGCGGTAACACTGAGGTGTGCCTCAGATGCGGCCTCCTCCAACCGCCGCTTCGCTGCAGCATCCACGCGCAGTTGCAACCGATCGTCCTTCATCGAAGTCATGTACTTACAATGGCAGTACAGCAGTCCGTCCGTCAAGCACGGCGAAACGGCTCGCGTCAGATCGTCTCCGGGACCATTCTGGGACCACACGCTATGCGCGGTAGTGAACGACCTGTGCGTTCGTAACGCCATGCATCGCGCATCCGTCGTCAGAACAATTCCTGACCTAGGAAAACGCGCCACCGCTACTTCCTGGGGGTCAAGCGGTTCGAACCCGACATGGTCGCTTGCCCAATGCGGTTTGGCCGGCCGCCGTCGCAGTTGCCAAATGACGACAGTTCTGACGACAACCGTGACGAAAGTGGGCCCCTCAACTACTTCCGCTTCGGCCCCAAAATGCAGACATCGTGCCTGGTCACCACGCCTGCCCGCTCCTGGCAGTGTGGGGTCACTAAGTGGTACAAGAACTGGTCGTGACCGTGTGCAGCGGAGTCACTGTGTCGAGGAGCAGCTGGCGGTCGTTGAGCGCCGTCAGTCAGCGGGCCGCTGGTGTACCGACACGGGGAAGTCCACGTTTGTCGCCGATGATCGTCGGACCGGTGTGGTGGACTTATCTCATGGACAGCTCGTTGTTGGTCGATCAACGCTCGGCGTCCTTGGCTGCGTCTGAGCGGGATGTGCGGGCGTGGGCAAGCGGCCGGCGCGTGTTTGTTTCCAGCCTCATCACCGACATGCCCGACGAACGGTCGGCAGTGCGCGCCGCGGTTGAGGCGGTTGGCGCTACGCCAGTGATGTTCGAGGATCTCGGCGCTCAGGACATCTCCGCTGAACAGGCGTACTTGTCGGGGGTGCGCAGTTCCGACGTTTATATGGGCATATGGGGCCACCGTTATGGCGTGCGGATGCCCGATGGATACTCGGCAACGCACGCTGAGTTCCTCGAAGCGGAGCGCAACGGTCTGCGGCTGTGCCTTTTTGTCCACGGCGAGGGCTCGGACGAATTCGACGGCGCTCAGCGAGATCTCATCCAAAGTGCGCGCAATCTGTACACGACCAGCCCGTGGAGTGATCCGAGCGATCTTGAAAAGCGGGTCCGTCGCCGTCTTGAAGATCTGGCCGCCGAGGAGCTGGCGCCGTGGGTACGCGTCGGCCGCACTATTTTCCGGGCAATTGAGATCATCAACGACGGCAGGAAGATCTCGATCGCGTCGGATGTCCGCAGCGATGCAGTCCATTCGGAGTTGGTGCGCCTGCGCGATCAACGGGCCAGCGGCCTCCCGTTCGCCTCACCCGTTGACGCCAGGGCTGTCCAATTCGCTGAGCTGTCGACCCGCACGATCTCGACCATCGGCCACGAGGAGCGCCTGGTGCTCACGGCTCAGGAACAGCGGTCAAGCAACATGCGCGCGTCACTCAACGGTGTTTCGGCCGATGAGGTGACGCGCCGCGCTCTGTCCGACGGCCTCTTCGGCACCTCCACGCTCGGTGAGGCGACGTTGCTCGCGCGGCCGATCGACCCCGTGGAGCTGCTTCGTGGGCTGTCCCTCGACGACAGCATTCTGCGACCGATCGCGCGGCTGCTCTTCGCCGAGCGCCTGCTCACCGAGGTGATGGCATCCAGGATCGACTCATTCGCACTCGGTCCTTCCCATCAAGGCAGTCGCCGACTTCGCGCAACGTGGACACCACCTCGTGTCTACGCGAACGCACCGGATTCTGCGCCGCTATCGATCGACGGCACGGTGAGCGGACTTTGACCATCAGGACAATTTTGGGCCTAGTGTGGCTCCGCGCTTGCGTTTGCGGCGCGGTCGTTCAATCAAGTGCAGCGGCGACAGGGAGTTCAACTACTGGGCAACTGTCAACGGCAACCGAAATCTGATCAGCTGCCGTCGAAAAGGGGTCAAAATTCAGCCGTCGTTGACACGTTAACCTGCCGCCCACCTTATGGCCGGCCGACGAGGGGACGGTAGCCGATCTGGAAACCCGGCAGGCGGACGCAAACCTTGGAGCATTGGCACGTAACGGCATATCGCTCGAAATTTTCCACCTAGCGTTGTTCGACAAGCACAGCTGGGACCGCGTCCGGGGTGCATTATTGAGCTACGACGCAGCCCTCCGGCAGCAGCGCGAGCAGGTCGCCGTGATCCTCGACGTCGTCGCGGCCGAGTGTTTAACAAACCCGTTCCAGTCGTGGAAGACCGAACGCCTAACGGCAAGATTCATCAACTTTTTCGACGGGCTGATGCCGGATGACCTTGATGCGATGGTCCAGCACGGCAACTTCGAGCAAGCTTTCGGCATCACCCGAGGCTCCAGGTCGCCACGAAAGCTGCGCCGAATGATGCTTGACAGCCTGTACGGATTCCGATCCGAACCGGTTCACGAAGGTCTGGCGATGGCATATGAGGGCTTCACAATGTCAGGTGTGGCAGCCCAGCGGCGCATGCTGGCATCGTGGTTCGCGGAATGGGCGATCCTCCGTTACATCGAATCGCCCTGTACCACGTTGATTGGCCACGCCATTACCGCAACCGAAGCACCGATTCTCCACTACCTCGAATCGCCCCAGACTGACATGACTGAGCATTTTGCTGCTACGAGATCAAGCAACAGCGCAGCAGCGGGCACCGCTCCTGCTTTTGGTAGCTCGGGCACAGGGGCGGTTGCAACGGACATGCGCGCGGCTCGTAGCAACCGCACTTGAGTGTTTTAGACCGGGCCCAGCAGTGTCGGCCGTAGCGGCGCCAGTGGGTTGTGTCGCCGAAGTGCAGCAGCGCGCGGAGTACCCCGTCCTCGTGCCCGCCCACTTCCCGTTGCTGGCGCGGTCGCCGTCGAGACCGATGCGCACTGCCGCGCAGAGGTCGTCGATTCGCTCGGGTAGGACGTCGTCGCGTTCCCGGGCCGCGTCTTCGACGGGCCGTCCTGCCGCAGCGCTACCGCGCGAGTTCGTGTACCGCCTCCGCCGGTCGTGGTTGTCACGAGGTTGTCACAACACGTGCGGGACGGGCGGAGATGGGGTGACACCCCGGGGAACCATCAGAGCAGCTCAAAGCTCTCCGAGGCATATTGCGACACCGCAAGACACCGCTATCTGCGGACTGTAAATCCGTCGGCGGTCAATCGATCTGACGACACTTTTGACGACAACAGTGACGACAGTTGCTGTCCCAGCGACGACGCCTACACGCCCATTAGCGGCCGATCTTGCCTGGTTACTGCCTCTGCCCGCTCCTGGCAGTCTGGTGGTCAGGGTCGCGCGGCTGGCGGTCACCGTTTATTCACCGCCAATGACTGGGAATCGACCGGTATATTCCGGTTCTTGCCGGAGGTTGGAGATAGCTAATCCGGTTGTCGCGCAATGAGAAACGGGCGCTAATAGGCACTATCAGGATCTACGGGTTGCTAATCCGTAGGTCGCGGGTTCGAGCCCCGCCCGCCCCACCGCTTGTTTTTGCAGCTAGACGGCCTACAGGTGAGTGGGAACCACTCACCCGAAACGGGCCGGTACGGCCCTACGTCCACACCGCGTCCACATTCGGTCTGTACCGCGTTTTGCAACGT
>PLSK01000172.1 GCA_003165155.1 Mycobacterium sp.
TCCTGCAGGCCGCCGGCATCGGGCACGCCTACGGGCTGATCGCGGCGCTGAACACCGATGCGAACAACGTTTACGTGACCTTGTCCAGTCGAGCGTTGCGACCCGATCTCGTCATCATCGCCCGAGCCCGCACGGAGGACTCGAGGTCCAAATTGTTGCGGGCCGGCGCCAACCGGGCCGTCAATCCGCAACTGATCGGTGGGCAGCGGATGGCGGCGTTTGCGTTGCACCCTCACGTAGCCGAGTTCCTCGACGTCGTCATGCACGACGAGACTCTCGATTACCGAATCGAGGAAATAAAGATCAGTCCCGCCTCGCCTATGGTCGGTCGGTGTTTGGCCGATACGGCGCTTGGGTTTACGACCGGGGCGTTGGTGCTGGCCATAAGGATCGCGAGTGGCCAGTTCATCGCGAACCCGGCTCCGGACACACGCTTGGATCCCGACACGATCCTGATCGCCCTCGGGACTTCGGCTCAACTGCGTTCCGTGCGGGGCCATCTCGACCCGGTCCGATGACAGGCGTTCGCGGCGCCCCGCAGTAATCTCGTCGGCGTTGAGCACCGTGGTCCCCGATGACCTGCAGGTTTACAGTGGTCCTCCGCGGAACACTTCCAAACCCCGATAACCCCTTTGGGAGACTCGTTAGTTCTATCGGGATAGACCACAGGGCGGGGAAGATCCCGCATCTTCGCAGGTCAGCGCGGCGCCGCCACGCTACCGGATGACCCGTCGACTAACTCCTGACGAACCGCAGCAGGTGTTGGAGCTCTATCGCCTCGGCAAGTCCACCTACACGCTCGCGCGGCAGTTCGGCACCGACCGCCACACCATCACTAGGCACCTGCGCCGCGGCGGCGTCACCCTGCGCTCCCGCCAAAAGCTGACCCCGGAACTTGCCGAACAAGCGAAGCAACTCTATGCGGACAATCACTCCCTCGCTGCCATCGGCAAGCAGGTCGGCCTCACGCCGACTGCCGTTAGCGATGCACTCAAACGAGCAGGGGCGCAACTGCGGAAATGCCACGGCCGACCCTGATTGCTCGCGCGGAACTGAACGTGGTCTCGAAATAGACGAAATACGAGGCTCTCAAAACTCTGTGTCGGAATCACTGTGACCGCCAACGGCCCCGTCGTGAATGTGTCGCAGTCAAGCTCGTCGGGACGGGTGCTGCCGGTGGAGCCGGACGCCAACCCGGCTGATCACCAGCAACAACCTCACGCCATGGCATCTAGCCCTCAGCCGCGCACCGCCATCGGCGCCCGATGAGGATCTTGCAACCGGGCGGTCAGCATTAGTACCAGTAGCGTCTGCCAGCGACTGCTCGACCTGTTCCGCCGAGGATCGCCAGGATGACCCCGACCACGACGAGGATCCAGCCAAGGGAGATGGCGATTTGGTCGAGCGGCACGGGCAGAGATACGAGGTAGCCGACGAGCAGCAGAATGATTCCAACGATGATCATGGTTTCTGTCCTTTGCGATGCGCTGAATGGTGTCATTAGCGTCTAGTCCGCTAATGACTGCAAACGCTAATGGCTTCTTGCGGTCAGCCAATAAGGGCCAAGGTCACAGATGAGGGAGCCGATGGCCCCTTGGGGGCCGGAGGCGCGGGATGCATAGCAGCCGGCTGATGGCGCTCGATCCGGACGACAGGCGCGAGATGATTGGCATGTCGATCGGCGCAATTTGATTCAGCGCGTCGATCACGAGGTCGTCATGCTCTGCGGGGCCGGTATCTACCTTCTGGTAGACGGCGGCGATTGCCGCTTCATGTTGTGAATTGCCCCGGCCATAGACGAATCCGGAAATGGAGCCAGAGCCGCTTGGCGTGGAGATCGCGCGATCAGGCCATAGCGCTCATCCGCGCCGCCGTCGATCATCTGTTCCGCGAGGGACGGCAGCTGGCGCAATGCATTCCGGCGACCGGTGCTCCGGTGGAGACACTGCTCGACCGCTGCGCCGATGGTGACGTGGTCGAAGCCAAGGCAGCCATCGAGCGGTTAGCGACCGCGCCAGTCGATGAGGGTCTCGTGATGCGCGACATCTGGCTGCTGCGACTCGGTGCTCTTCTGGCGCGGGCTCCCAGTGACGATGCCCGCTATCGCGAATACCGGGATCGCTACCGCGACATGGCGACATCGCTTGGCTTCGAAGGACATATCGCGTGGGCGGAGGCCTCACCATAACGGTGGTCAGTCGGGGAACCTTGCCCGACTCGTCTCGAAATAGACGATATTTGAGACACCTTGCGGGCGCTTCAAATCTGACCCGTTCGTCGAGGTCGAGCCGTCTCAAAAGTCCGTCTCGGAAATGGCTTTGGCAACCCCGATTCCGATAACCACGAGCCATGAGAACGGCGTCGAATTACGCCCAGTCGGGCAACGGGTCGGCTATTCCCGAGTCTCCACGGTCGCCGAGACCCCCGATCCGCGCTTGTATGCCGTCCGCCGAGCACCGCTCGGATAGACGCGCTGCTGGATGAGCGCGCCGAGTGGCCGCCGCTACATTGCGTTAGATGACCGAGAAGCGTCCCCGACAACACGTTCGACCCCAAGCCTGGCTGCAGTCCCGAGGTGTGTGGTTCTGGGCGATAACAGCGACCGCCGCCTCGGTGTTCGTACTCCGGGGGGCACATAGATCGCGCATGATCTTGGTCAATCGGTGGATTGGTATACCGGATTTGGCCAATGGCTCTGGGGGATCGGCAGTCTCAAACGGCTATACGTGGTGGCCCCACACATCTTCCATGACTTCCCCGATCGCCGAGAAGGAACGGCTGCGGTGCTGCTTGACCAGCACGTGCCCGCCCAGCAAAATAAGTGCAATCGGCAATTCGACGGCTCCAACCACAAGCAGCGCCGCCATTCCCGCTACGTAGGCAGCATCGTGTTTCTCGGGTGCAGGCAACTTTCCCACAATCGGTAACTCGATCGCACGTTCTTCCAACTTCCGCAATTTATGCAGGGCTGCAACGACTTTGGGGTGCGGGCGTTCCGAAGCGGGCGGAACCGGTCCATCGTCCGCAGTCGATTCGGATTGGAGCTCGCCTGAGCCGAGATCCGTTTCCCCGGAGCCGATTTTATCGATCGTGTCCGGTTCGGCCGAGGCGTCGGCGTGGTGTTTCTTCGGGCTTGCCATGTCTCACTCCTGTTGTCGTCGTTAACCGGCCGGCGCGAGGTCAAGTTGAGGCGCCCACTCCCGGTCGGCTTCGTTGCCGTTGGCCAAGCCTGGCAGCTCCTGCGCCCAGGCGCTGAGCGACTCCACCGCGCTGGTCAATGCGCGGTCGGCGTCCGCCCCATATCTCGTGACGCGTTTACCGATCAGCGATGCCATCCGCAGCAAGAGGTCCGGCTTGGCAGCCGTGAGGAAGGTCAGCGCCGTGGCCGGGGCCACACCTTCGATCCACCCCAACGGGCCTAGCGGCACGCACCCGACGAGTTGACTGAGGCCCGGCGTCGTGATGAGGGCGGCCAGCGCCACGAAGGTTCCTGCGCACGTACCGATCACGAGCGGATCACGAGATTCCAGCAGCGTCTGCCCGAGTTGCGTCGTGACCAAGCCCACCAACCCCACCGTCCCTGCGCGCTGCGGGTTTGCGCGGGTGAAGGTGGCCATGCTCCACGAGGCGCTGGCGCCAAGCGTCGTCGCGGCAGCGCGGATCGCGACGGTGTGGGCAAGATCGCCCATGTTGATCCCGCGTTCTGACGGGGGCCGCATGTTGCGAACCGCGCTTACCGCGACCGCTGTCGTGGGAAACACGTCAGTCAGGATGTTGACCAGCAGGATCTGCCTGGCGGTCAGCGGCGCGATGCCGCGCACCATTGTTCCGTACATGTTGAAGGCTATTTCGCCGGCGTTGCCGCCAAGCAGCATCGCGACGGCGGCCTGCGCTTGTTGCCACAGCCGATGCCCCTCCTCAATCGCCTCCAAAAGACTTCCGACGCGCCCCTCGGTCAGCACCACGTCAGCGGCGCCGCGGGCCGGGTCGCTTCCGTGCGATGACACACCGACTCCCACCGCCGCGGCACGGATCGCGGCGGCATCGTTCGCGCCGTCGCCGACCATCGCCGTGATCACCCCGGAGTTGCTGATCTGCTGGACGATCTGCACCTTCTGCTCGGGGGTCATCCGCGCATAGATGACGTTTGTCTTGACAACCTCCGCGCGTTCGGCGATCGACAATCGCTCCCAACGTGCCCCGGTGATGATGCAGTCGTCCGGGACGTCGAGCCCGATCTGGCGCGCGATGGCGCGGGCGGTGGCCGGGTGGTCACCGGTGATGACGCGCACGCCGATGTCCCGCTTTGCCAGTCCGAGCAGGAGCTCTCTCGCGTCGGGCCGCGGTGTGTCGGTGATTCCGAGGAATCCGAGCAGTCGCAGCCCTTCCCCACACAAAGGTTCCAGTCCCGACTTCTCCGCGATCGCCAGGTCGGCCTTCGTTACCTTCCGTTCGGCGACCGCGATCACCCGCAGGCCCTGGGTGGCCATCTCATGGACGTGTGTCAACAGCGCCTCACGGGTGGTGTCATCCTGGCCCTCGATGCACGCCGAAAGGATGACCTCCGGGCCGCCTTTGACCGCGAGCGTGTGGCCGTCCAGCCCAGCGGCGTAGGCCCGGCCGGCGCGGAACGGCAGTTCGCGGTCGCGCTTGGGCTGGCTTCCGGCGCGATTAACGACGGCGGCGTCCGTCGCCTGCAACGGAGCGTGCTCGCTGACCGCCACCGGCGTTGCCAGCGCTGCGCGCTCGAGAATCAGGCTTTCGTCGAAACCTGGCTGCGCGGAGATGTCTGTAACCACGAGACGGTTCTCGCTCAGCGTTCCCGTCTTGTCGAAACAGACCACCTCGACGCGGCCCAGCGTCTCGACCGACCGTGGCGCCCGGACCAGCACGTTCCGCGCTGTCAGTCGCCTGGCCGCTTCGCGCTGGGCCATGGTCGCCACCAGCGGCAGGCCTTCCGGCACCGCGGCAACGGCACAGTAGACACCGCTGGTGACGGCCTCCCGAATTCCCGATCCACGCAGTAATGCGGTGACGACCACGCCGGCGCCACCAGCAAGGGTCCAGGGCAGCACCTTCGCGGTAACCCTGGCCAGCTGTGCATGCAGGCCCACTTCATCCCGTCGGCGAGGGGCCAGCGCCATGGCCCGGCCTCCGGCGGTCGCGTCGCCGACCGCAACCACCACCGCGCGGCACACACCGCTGAGCACAGTCGAGCCCTCATAGATCATGCAGGCCCGTTCTGCCAGGGGACGGCCCGGTGTCGGATCCGGGTGTTTGGTCACCGGCAGCGATTCACCCGTGAGCGACGACTCGTCCACCTCGGCGGCTACCGCGCTCAACACGCGCGCGTCCGCGGGAACCACCTCGCCGGCCCGGACCTCAATGATGGTTCCCGGCGTCACGTGCTCGATCTCCACCATCTCGAATTGGTCGGGCTCCACACAGATGCGCGCTTGTGGCGTCTGGGCGCTGAGCAGCCGGTTCAACTGGCGATCCGAGCTGAGTCGTTGCGCGGCCGCGATCCCGGCGCTGCCCAACAGCACCACCCCGACCAGAGCACCGTCTATAGGCGAACCGATGAGCGCGCTCGCGAGTGCCCCCGTGGCGAGAATCGGTGTGAGTGGATCCTGCATCTCGTGCCACATCGCCTCGACGACATCTTTGCTGCTGCCCGCACAGCCGGCGACCAACGCCTGCATCCGCGATTTCGGCTGCTGCGCCGACATGACGCCGGGGCTGCAGGTGAGTTCCGGCTGCAGTAGCCGCAGGTGCTCCTGTGCCTGCTCGGCGTCCAGCGCATGCCATTCGGTGTCCGCGGCGGCGGCCGGATCGGCCTGCATTGCCACCCCGCGCGCGATCACGTATCCGGGGATCAACGCCAGCGCTGCGGCCGCGATGCTCGGACGCACGCCCGCCGCCCGGACACCCGGCAACAGCGTCAGCGAGCCGAGCGCGGTTCCGGCAGCCGCTAACTCGACTCCGCGCCGAGCAGCCGACTTGGCTGCCGGTATGGCGTCGACGATCCGGCACGCGACTTTCAGATTTGGCAGCAGTACGTCCGCCGACCATGCCGGCGACTGATCGGTGGCCCAGACCGCCAGCGAAAGGTCCGCGGCCGCGAATGCCTGCCGTAGGTCACGCCCGACAACGGCGACGATTTTCCCGTTCGCCTGCCAGTGCCGCACGGCGTCGTGAATGGCGAGATCGATGTCGTCACCCGCGGGCACGAGTTCGTCGAATGTCCCACGCAGGTGACCGTGATCGGCTCGATCCACCGTCACGAGCTTGAGTTCGGCAGCGCGCGCCGAAGCGATGAGCGGCTCGGCATATGGGTCGGCGCTGCGGGCCACCACCACCTCCAAGTCCCGCAGCTCGGGCAGCTCATGCCCGGGGGAAAGAGAGCACCCGGTATGAACTCCCGGCCCGAGTAGACCGGCGTTGACGTCAATTTGGGCGCACTGCCACACCTTGGTGCGGAGTTCCCCAGCTACGCCGCTGATCTCGGCAACGCGCAGGGTTTCACCTAGCAGCACTGCGGGGTCGACGATCAGAACATCGACACCATCTAGGCGCCGGAGCGCATCCGGGCGCAGTACCAGGGTGTGATGCTGCCGGTTCAAGCCGGCGCAGAACGTGGTGGCGAACGACTCGCGGGCGTAGTTGAGTGCCCGCGGCGCGGCGACGATAACCGCCTCGCTCGCCAGCGCGGCGCCGCCGCTGAAGCTCAGGGCGATGGCGCCGGCGAGGCCCGCCGCGGTGGCCGCCCTCGCGTAGTTTTCCGACGATGTGTCCGGCACCGGCCGCGGCCGCGACACTTCGGGCTGCGGCCCGCATCCCGCGCTTACCGCCAAGTGAGGTTCGTGCTCGTTCCACGCATCCACGGCTGCCAGCGCCTCAATCAGGCGCAGGCTCCGGAGCAACATATCGGCGGCAATCACCGACGGGGTTTGACCGAGCGACTGGGTGACGGCTGTTCCCAAAGCAAGCAGGGCGTCGGCGCGCGCTCGCCCAAGTGACCGCTCGAATACCCGGCGTACGTCCGGCTGCGCCTCTGCGAAGGTGGTCACAGCGGCGAATGCCCGCGGCAACCTGGGCATCCGAGCCAGTTGCAACGCCGTCGACAGCCCCAGCGACACAACCTTGGCCCCCAGCAGGCTCACCCGGTTGACGACCTCCGCGCCATCACCGGGAATATCGATCACGGGCGAACGGACCGCTTTTTCTGGCCCGGCCTCGCCGCATGACTCACCTCGATCGGCTGGCTCGGCCAGAACTCGCTCGATTGCCTCCACCATCGCGACTAGTTGCTCGACAGTCGGCCCGTCTTCGTCGATGTCAACGACCAGCCGCGAAAGCGGCCAATTCACCTGGGCACGATGGACACCCGCGGCGCTCGCGATTGTCTTCTCCAGGACGGCTTCGCACTCGGCCGTGCGCGACTCGTCAGGTATGCGCAGCTCAATCCACCCTCGGCCATTACCGGACCAGCGGCGCCGAGGACGTTCCCCACCTAATAGCTCAGCTGCCGCGGCTGCGCCGCCTGCGACCACCATGCGAAGCCCCGAGATGATCGGTTCAATGACCATACTTGTGCTTTACCGCCCTCTCGCGATAGTTAGTCTCGACCCACAGAGCGGTCTAGTTCGAGATGTACACGAAGGCTTCACCTTACGTACTGCGAGAATCTCAGGGGCTGGCACAAAGAATCTGAAAAGCTAACGGAAGATAAATTATTGGCCACGCACCCAACACCTCGAACCCGGGAGAGCCCTGTGACGCTGATCGAACGCGCCACCAAGTCCGCCAATTCGTTGGCCGAAGAGACAGTTTCAACGGTCAGTGAGATCGGCACAGCGATCGCCGAGGGCGTCGTCGTCACGGCGAACGACATTCGTGCTGACATCCGCGAGCGCCGCGTCCGTCCCCGAACGGTGGTCGCCGCGACAGCGATCGGCCTGGTCGGTGTCGCCGAATTGCCTGTCCTCATCGCTGCCGGCGGTGTCGCGGTGGTCGTCAGCAAATTCAAGAATCGGTCAACCGAGCAAGGTGGCGCTTGATCAGGTGGTGTCAGGGGCTAACTGGTGATTCCAGCCAGTTCGTGTGCCACCGCATCGAATGCGCGCAACGTATCTAAAAGCGTCTGCGGGCCCTCAGAGTCCGGCTGGGTGGATAACTTGGCGGCGACCACCTCCGCGGCGCGGTTGACGTAGATCATCTGACCACACATGCCCTGGCACAACACGACGTTGCCGCCCGGGTAGGGGAACCACATTTGGTTGCGGTACATCCCGCCAGGCATTCGGGTGTCATCGGGGCTGGCGGCGAACGCCTGACGCGAGTCGGGCCCGCCGTCCAGAGTGTCGGCGATCCACGCCGCCGGCACCACTTGCTGGCCGGTCAACGAGACACCGTCGCGCAAGAACAGCGACCCAAACCGGATCATGTCGGTAAGACAGGCGTTGATGCCGCCGTCGAATAGTCCGGTGCCGGCCGTGTCTACGCCGATGGTGGCATCGCATTGGGCGCCGATGCGGCTCCACAGCAGTTCCGACATCAGTTCGGGCATCCGCTGGCCGCCTGCGACCTCGCAGATCCAGCCGAGTACATCGGTTTCACACGAGCGATATTCGAACGGGCCGCCATGAGCCGACTTCTGTCGCAAGGTCAGCAGGAAGTCACGCAACGTGGCGGGGACGTCCGGACTGCTCTTGGGTGCCCAGCCGATCGACTCGTCGAGGAGGTGTATCTCCGCGGTCGGGTGCAGGTAATTGTCTGAGAAGGCGATACCCGACCTCATGTCCAGCAGGTGGCGCACCGTCGCACCGGCGTAGCCGCAGTTCGCCAAGGCGGGAACGAATTCCGTGACCGGCGAGTCAAGCTCGATCGCACCGGCCCCGTGCAGCGCGCCGACGACGGCTGCCACAAGCGACTTGCTCACCGAGAACAGCAGGTGCCGGGTCTGGGCCCCCAAGCCGTCGAGGTACTCCTCGGCCACCATCGACCCGAGGTACGCGACGGCCCACCCGTCGGTGGCGGTGGTCGCCATCACCGCGCCAACGGTGGTGGCCACCCCGTCAGTGTTGGTCAACGGGATCTCGGCCACCGGAGCACTGGCTGCAGGCAACGCCGCGGCCGGCCCGGTTCCGCGCGAGATTACCGCGGTCGGCACGAAGTCTTCGACGTGCTGGAACGACCACTGCGAATAGGGCGCCGACAGCCAGTTGTCCAGTGAGATACCGGCCGGCGGCAGCGGTGGACGCAAGCTCAAGCTCGAGCGACGAGCCGCGAGACGATCGGCGTGGCCGGCGCCAGGGGGGTTGAGACGAACTTCGCCTTCAAGCCGGTGATCCAGCGCCGGCAGCGCTCGGTGAGTTGGTAGTCGTCGGTCTGCAGGTGCCCACGCGTGATGAGCACGCCGAGTTGGGCACCCTCGCAACGTAAGTCGCCAGGCGCCGCGACACGCATGTAGAAGGCCTCGGACTCGTCGAGCAGCGTGGCCCAGTCGTTGCCCTGGCGCGCAAAGGAAACGCGCCCGTCGTCGTCGAGGCGCCACACACCGGTGCGTGGCGTCGCGGTGAAGAGCTCGATATCCGGCGAGGTCTCCGAAATTATCAGCTGACCCCAGACCTCGTCCTCGCCATAGCCCCGCTCCCAGCGCGAATTGATCTCCTCGATGTCGAGCTCATACTCCACGTCCATGTACTCGAGTAGGTGGAAGAGGAACAGCGGCATGTCGGCGTAGGCCTCGGTGGTCAAGTTCGTCATCGGGCTGGCGCCGCTCAAGCGCGGGTTCACCTCGCCCAGGTAGAGCTCGTCGGAGTCCAGGTCATGCAAAAGGTCCACCTCGAAGTAGCCGCGATACCCCTCGCGGCTCAGGACGTCGCCCAGCCTCCGCACCATTTCTCGCGCAGCGTGCGTCTGTGCCGGCGGCAGCACCTCGCGCCAGACGTCATTGCCGCACCAGGCGCCCTTGCTCGTGGTCAGCTCCGGGTAACCGACGAGACTCGTCATCGCGGGGCCGATCACGGTGCCGTGGCGGGTCACGGTCCCCTCGATGCACACCTCGACATTGCGGATGCGCTTCATGACTTTGACTTCCGGCTCGACCAGGTCACCGGCGCAATGGTCCCAGTCCCGCTGGCCGCGCACAAAGAACGTGCCACTGCCGGCGTTGCCATAGGCGGCCTCGATCACCAGGTCATCTCCCAGCCCGGCGCTTTGGGCGAGCGCCGACAGCTCGTCGTAAGAGCCGACCCGCCCGATCGCGTGAGGCACGCTCGGCACGCCCGCCTCATCGGCTAGGCGCGTCATCACGACCTTGGAGCCCAGGCGATGGCGCAACTCCGCCGGGGGGGCCATGACCTCGAGCCCCGCCTGGTCCGCGAGGGCCTGAGTATGCTCGTCGAGCATCACGAAGCAGGCCTTGCCGCCTGGCCCTCGTCGCGCGATGAACTCGAGTGTCTCGGGATCGCACAGCAGGTGGTTGCACACATCACCCATGCAGTCGAAATCAATGCGGTCGCGCCGCCGGGGAACGAACACCCGCGAATGTGCGCCCTCGAAAGAGTCAAAGTAGTTCAGGTAGAAGAAATTCCGTACCCAGCGGTCGACGCCTAGCAGGTTGAACGGGGTCGGGGAGATGAAGTACAGCGGCGTGGCGTTGGTGTGAAAGAACGCGCGTACGTCCGAGAGGCCATTCAGCGGGCGGCGCGGGTCGGGCTCCGGCCCGCCGCCGTGCGCGATCACGCTGGCCGCGGTGACGTCGACACCTGGGGCGCTGCGGTTAGCGCGACGGCGATGAGCTCAGATACTTGCATGCCACAAGTGTGCACCTGCCCATGGCCGTGTGGGAGCTTGGAGCGCCCCGACGCCGGCCTCGCAATGGCGGTGTCAAGCATCAGCCGAAACACTGTCAGGCATCACCCGAAGACGAAATGTCAAGCATCAACCGAGGTAATACAAGGTAATACAGCTCTGAAGTGGAGCTGCTGAAACATTACTCGAAACCCCTGTACCAGGGGCGACGACTGCGCCAGCTGGTCGAAATGGCCGAGAAATCGATGAAAACGCCGGTCAGAGCGGTATCTCCCCTACCTCAGGTGCAACGAGTCGATCGCCGGCTAACACCTCAGACCATTGCCGAACTGGCCCAGTCCTACCGGGACGGTGCTTCTACTACCGACCTTCGACATCGTTATGAGCTCAGTCAGGGCACTGTTATCAAGATCCTGCATGGACACGATGCGGAGATGCGTGGTCAGGGAGTCGCCGACAGCGACGTTCCTACCGCGGCCAAGCTATACCGAGATGGCAAGACTCTGGCTCAGCTTGGCCAGCGGTTCGGGATCTCCCCGAATGCGGTGCGGCGAGCACTGGTTTCGGCTGGCGTGGTGATGCGGGCACGGGGTGGGAGTAGACCGCCCAGGGGCTAGTGATTAGTGCGCCAACTCGAGTATGTGGGTCGGCCAGCACGATCTCCACGTTGCCGAAGGCCCGGACCGCGGTAGTCACCGCTGTGAGCACGGCGGCTTGCCCACTGGTGGATGTGCAGACGTGATCATCGGCGACGAGAACGACGCCGGTCTTGGCGTGCGCGGACTCGGCGGCTTCGGGCGTATCGCGACGGCCGGAACACCCGAACTGCGGCAACGCTATAACCTCAGCCAAGGCAGCGTCATCAAGATCCTGCACACACATGATGTGGCAATGCGTAAACAAGGACTTACCAACCATGACGCAGCAATGGCGGCCACGCTGTATCGCAGCGGTGCAACCCTTGCCCAGCTTAGTGAGCAGTTCGACGTCTCCTACAGCGCCGTACGCCGAGCACTGGTTTCAGTCGGCGTGGTGATTGAGGACGCGCGGTGGGAGCAAGCCACGAAATTAATCGTCCTGCTTCGGATCCCGTTCGAGCTGACGCGAACAGCAACGAACATCATGGATAATCGTCATTATCAATGAAAGAAGTTGGCGTATTCCTAACCATGTTGTGTAACAAGATAATTCATGATGCACCTTGCCGATACGTAGTGGCAGATGTGTTATGCGCTGCTCCCAGCAGTTTTCGAGCCGACGTCTTCCACAGGTCGGTATGTCGGTACTAATGCATCAGATAAATCGACTCCTCAGTGGCGCCAAACATGCCGCGGCGGCTCCTTTGATGCATGCCAGGAAGCAATGATGTATCTGAGGAACCAGCTTAATGTGCGCTGGACAGCCGGTGATACGGGACGGCCTTCAACGCGGGCCGGCCAACGGCGCCGGTCCCCCTCCCGGGGAGTGAGCGCCGCACTAGGATGCGACGCAATGCTCAGCGGCTCACGCGGAAACGCCTGAACCGCGGCGTCGTTCGGGATACCAATTTGACTCGGCCTGGCACCACGCCCATTAAAGTGCCGGACAGAGAGGTGCTTATTCCCGAGCCGCCGGTGAGGAAAGGTTGGGCGGACCCGCACTTCCGCTGCCGAGTGAATCTTTAACAGCATCCCCAATCATAGCCGTGAGCGCCCTATTTTTGTCGTTTGTTAAGGATAGACGGAATTTAACTTGATCGATCTCTTGACGAAGATACAGACGGTCGGCCCCGGGTGCGATTTCTTCCAGGCAATCTATCGGAAGATACCAGCCGACGATGTAGGACTTGTTGTCGTGCGTGAAGTGCCTCTTAAAGGTGAGGATAGGCCTCAGTTCCCCATGCACATACCTGCCCGGATACTCCAGCTGAATCGACGTGCGATGCTCAATGGCACGCTCGTCCCCTGCGTGGTGGTCCCGCCAAATCTTATAAAAATCAGGAGCTTTAGGGATGCGCGCCGTATCGGGGGAGTCCTGGAATCGCACGTAACGACTGCTGTACAGGATGTCTTCTGCCTCGGATCCAGTTGAGCCCATTTCCGAACCGACGCGTTTGACGAACGCGGGCGGCATCCCGAGGCTAAAAACTTTCATCATGAATGCGGGGTCATACGCCTCGGGTGGGAGCTTTGTATCGGGTGCGATTTCTTGCAGTATGCGAGACGCTTTCTCCTTTTCTCGACGTTTGTAAAGAAAGAAAGCCACACTCCCCACTACAAAAATCAGGCCGATTGCCAGGGACACTTGTCTGGAACGGGGGCTCTGGACTTCGAGGGGTCCGATCTTCTTGAACACGCCGGCAGCGACAAATACGACGCCGAACAATAACCAACCGGCCTCCATATATTCGCCGAGGGCTCGGACTAGCTTAGTGGGAGACCCCAGAATTCCGCCGTCCAAACTGTCGGCACCGTCGGATTGAGCCATGCCAGACCTTCCACGCTCCCCCGCATCACAAGATCTTAGTGTCTTTCACTGCGAGATCGCTATGTCCTCGAACGCGCGATCTGATCGCCGCTAGCCAGAAGATCCATGACAGCTACCATCCTTTAAGATCGCGGTTCAGTAGCGGGTTGTCCGACGACTGCGTACTCCTCATCGAAAATCCTCTTTGAGCTGTGGTTTTGCGCTCAAGGCTTCGGGGAAGCGAAGACCGCAAACGCAAGCTGTGGACGGATTGAGCAAATACACGGTAAAAGTAAATCGCATGGAAGCTACGGCCCCGCTTGGCGTGGCTGGCTGGCGTGGTATCAACTGCTGAACGTTGACCCCTTCAGGCCCACGATCTGTTGTCCTGTTGCCTCAATAGTTAACTTCATCCAGTTTCTTGTCCAGTTGAGAGCCAAGCAGCCTGAGCTTAGCGTTTAGTTGATCTGCAGTCGGGACGGTCGAGTTCTCAACTAGCGCTCTGAGCTCAGGGTAGAGGTGTGCACGCTGCAACAGCGCACCGTTCGAATAGAGGGCCGCCTTCGCCGGGAGCAGGTATGAAGGGACAACCGGTGTCGGCGACGGGGCCTTCAAAGATTCGACACCATTTGGTAGCAGCAGCTTTAGATAGGTGGAATCCTGGTTCATGAACCTTATGAAGACAGAAGCATCAGCCAAACACTGGGCAGCGCAGTTCGAATTCACAGTAAAGGAATCGACCCACGTGATAGGTGTTGACCCGGTGTCGTCCAACGGCAAATCTGACACGACAAGATCCGAGTCAGATAGACAAGCATCGCCACATGTCTGGCTCTCAGCAAGTACGTCGTGGAGCAATTCGGAATACCCGATCAGTGCTTTTGCACGTTTTCGCGCAAATAATTGTCCATAAATGCGGGTGTCTTCATGAGACACCTCATCCCGGCATCCGCCCGGCGGGCACAATTTCAGCAATCGGATTATGTCGTCTTGAAGAGCAGGGTCCATCGATTCCACGGCCGTCAACACCCGGTTTAAATCGGAGTAACGGTCGAACGCCGAGACCAAATAGAACTCTCCGAGCGTTAGTTTTCCCTTCAGGTCGACAATCAGGCGGGTAATGCCGTCTCCTGATCCAATAAAGTCTTCAAGATCGGCAAGCGTTCGAATAGGGAAAGTCGGCGCTGCGGCCTTCGAAAAAAACAGAAGATTACGGCACACCCAATGCGCTGCACCGTACCGTTTTCCGTTCACCTGTGTCCCAACGTAGGCATTCGTAAGCAACTCTGCTTGTGGTAGAAGCACATCTGTTGGCAGTTCTCGAATCTTCTTATCGGCTACAAATTGAGCAAGCAAGATTGAGTCGACTTCGAAGACATCTGCATCGACCGTTTCAATATAGTTAGGATCGTCGGGCCCGTAATAGTTGCTTCGCAGATCGAGAATGTTCAATTTAATGTGCGGATAGGCAGCTTCGAAATCCCGCTTTATAAGGTCTGCTGCGGCCACAAACTCGGGTATGAAGGGGTAGAGAGCCACTTTCAGCTCTCTGCGGCCAGCCGCGGCGTTCGGGCAAATCACAGTGCAGGTGATCAAGACCGTTGCCAATCCCAGGCACGCAACTGTAGTCAGTAACGGCCAAGTTCGCCTGCGCATACCGGAGCTCCCCTTTCAGGATCTACGGGTGGGAATAATCGTACTTGCTGTAACCATGGCAGAGTTAAAATGGAGCGCAGTCAGCGAAGGGGTCGATTCTCTCCGGACGAAATCAAACAGAACACGATCGTGCAAGCCGGGTGCGATTGGGGGGACAGCGCCAAAGCGCTGGTCCAGGCGGTCTCCGCGAGGTCGACTGGCGCGCTCGAGCAGTCAAAACGCCTGCGAACTAATCCTTCTCGCAGTGGCCAGGGGCGGGATCGAATCGCCGACCTTTCCGCTTTTCAAGCCGAGGCGAGGTTACCAGTAAACCACGTCATGGTCGATGATCATGCCGTGCAGCAAGCGCTTTCGTGACCAAGCGATGTGCCGATAATTTCGCTAGTGAACGCGTTCGCCACTGTCCCGCCTCCAGGATTTCCAGGGCGATTCAGGAAACGTGAGCGCACGGTGCTGATCGACGACTCCGCAATGACGGGCACCCAGCAGCGCTACACCTACGGCGAGTTGCTCGACGAGGTTACGCGTTTCGCTGGAGCGCTTGTCGCACAGGGTGTTTCCAAAGGCGACCGGGCCGTTATCTACCTCCCGATGATCCCCGAGGCCGTGGTCGCCGTGCTCGCCTGCGCCCGAATCGGCGCGGTCCGCTCCGAAGTTGGCAGTCGGCCTCACCGCCGCGGCGGCGGCAGTGCCCATCACAGCACGACCGAGCTGCGCCAGTTCCTCACCGAGCACGGCTGCCACGGCGGTCTCGGCTGGTTTCTCGACGCCCTCGGCTTCACCACCTTCAACCACACCGCGCTGGACAATAGCCTTGGCGGCGCGCCACTTTGAGTGCCGAGAGGTTACCTGCGGGACGGCGTCGGGACAGCGCTATCTTCAGCAGCAGTCATCGCCGCGCCAGGCTTGCATCCCTTCCCACACCGACCAGGCGGCGATCGCCAGGCCAATGACCGGGTCGAGCCACCAGCCGCCGGCCCAGCTGGCGGTCACGGCCAGGCTGAGCAGCACGGCGCCGGCCTGGGCTGCGCATAGATAGTTCTGGATGCCCTCGCCGGCGGTCGCCCCCGAACCCAGGCGAGCGCCCAGACGCTGCTTGGCATACCCCAGGATTGGCATCACGAGCAGGCTTGACGCAGCGACCACCATGCCCAGCACGGTGGCCTCGGCGCGGTGCCCGTTCGCCAGGTCACGCACCGATTCGATCGCGACATAGGGTGCCAGCAGCCAGAAGCTGACCGCGACAGCCTGCTGGGCGCGGCGTTCGGCGGTGTCCGACAGGGTCCGGTCCCCAGTGAACCGCCACACCACGATGACACTGGCGAGGCCTTCGACCGCGCTTCCCAACGCCCAACCGATCAGGGCGATCGCCCCGACGGTGAAGCCCTGCCACAGCCCGATCGCGCCCTCAGCGCCCATCCACACCAGCGACACCCAGGCCAACAGCCGGGCCTGCCCGGCGGCCCGGTGCCAGCCCGCATCCCGCACCGGAGGCAGCGGGGCCGCCCCCGCGGCGCGGCAGTCGTCCGCGCAGCCGAGCTCGGTGCTGATGTCCAACGACTTCGGAAGTGAGGGCTCAGTCACGAGTCCTCCTGAGCTGTGCCGTAAGTGGGACACAACGCGACAGCATTGCCGGTGTCGGCCAGCACCGTCTCCGCAGCCGACAGCAGGTCGCTGAGCGCTGGCTGGGCCAGTGAGTACACCGAGGACCGCCCGACTGGGCGCACCGACACCAGCCCACAGCCACGAAGACACGCCAGATGCTGCGACACCGTGGACTGCGCCAACCCCAGGCGCACAGTCAGATCCACCACCCGCGCCGGGGCGCCCGCCAGCTCCCGCACGATCGCCAACCGGGTCGGATCGGCCAGCGACCCAAACAGGGCGACCGCCGGAGCAAGAACCACCCGATCAGTCGTTGCCGATGACATCGCCACTCAACGATCATAGGCCCATCGCCACCGCTCTACCGGCGCAAACCCGAAACACGCTCTAGTGGCGCAGCTTTCGCAGCAGGCGGCCGCCGCGCGCGGAACGGCTCAAGCAATGATCGGAGGTCTGTGGATGGCCCTCGGCCTGGTGACGTGAAGGGGTGCCTCGTGCGTGCCAGCGCGGTCTTCCACAAGGGCAAGCTCCTTGAACGACCCATCGACATCGCGCCCGACACATCAAACTCCGAGCCGCAAAACGCGGGATCGGAGGTCGCCTGAAATCACCGATCCCCAGGTATCGACAATAAAATGAGAGTTCGGACGCACGAAATATAGTATTCGCCGGATATGGATTAATTCTTCGTAGGGGCTAGGTTAGAAGTGTGACAACGGTGCTGGCGCGCGGGATTCTCCACTGCGATCTGGACGTGTCGGGGCTGCAGGATCAGGGTCCGAGGACCGTTTACCCACTCCGCCTAGCGATGACCGGGATCGACATGCACCGCCACATGGTCGCTGTCGCAGTCAGCTCTGCGGTGTCCGGCACGGTGGCGCCGTGACCCTTGTCGAGGTAGCACCACGCGGCCAGGTCACCCTGCAGGAGGTGCAGTCACGCGGCCGTGGCCGGATGGTGCTCGCGCTGTTGGGTCCGGCGTTCGTCGCCTCGGTCGCCTACGTCGACCCCGGTAACTTCGCCACCAACTTTGCCGCCGGCGCCGAGCACGGCTACGAACTCGTATGGGTCGTCGTGATGGCCAACCTGATGGCCATCCTCGTTCAGTACCTCAGCTCGAAGACCGGACTGGCCACGGGCCAGAGCCTGCCCGAACTGTGCCGGCAACGATACGGCCGCCGGGTGAACATCGTGTTGTGGCTGCAGGCCGAGGTCATCGCGATGGCCACAGACCTTGCCGAGTTCGTCGGCGCCGCGCTCGGCCTCAACCTCATCTTCGGTATGGCCCTGCTACCAGCGGGGCTAATCACGGCAGTCGTCGCATTCGTGATCCTGGCACTCGAGCAGCGTGGCTATCGCCGCTTCGAACTCGCTATCATCGCGCTGCTGGCGCTGGTCGGAGCGGGATTCATCTACCTGTTTTTCACTATTGGGGGCCAGGACTACCTGCAGCTCGCCGCCGGACTGGTGCCCCACCTCGGCGGCGGCGATACCCTGAGCCTGACCGTCGGCATCATCGGCGCGACCGTCATGCCGCACGTGGTTTACCTGCACTCCGCCCTGCAGAAGAACCGGGTCTCGGCGGCCGACCAGCACGAACGCCGCACTTTGCTCACGTTCAACAAATGGGACTGCATCATCGGCCTCGGCTTCGCAGGGCTGGTCAACCTCGCCATGCTCTGCATCGCCGCAGCCCTGTTCCATAAACCCGGACTGACCGACATCAGTGACCTCGGACTCGTCCACGATCACCTCGCGACCCTCATCGGAGGGGGCGCGGCACTGGCGTTCGGGATCGCCCTGATCGCCTCCGGCCTGTCGTCTTCCAGCGTGGGCACCTATGCCGGACAAGTCGTCATGGCCGGATTCATGAACTGGCGCATCCCTCTGTTTGCACGCCGCGCCCTGACGATGCTGCCCGCACTGATCGTCCTCGGCCTGGCCGTCAACACCACACAGGCACTGATCTACTCCCAAATCGTGCTGTCCTTCGGCATCCCGTTCGCCCTCATCCCGCTACTACTGATTACCCGCACCCCCGCGACCATGACCGACATGGTCAACCGCCGCCTGACTAGCGCCGTGATGCTCCTGATCACCGCAGTCATCACGACCCTGAACCTTTACCTGCTATACGACACGCTCACCAGCCTGATCTGACACCACACCTTCGGGAAACGGCGACGGCCTGCTTCGACGGGGACCCGCCTATATACGGCCCGCGGCTCAACGTCTGCGCGCGAGTTCCAGCACTTCGTTGACGCTCCACTGCAAGTCGCGTAACAGCCGATCCACAAGTCTTGACTATTCCTCGAACGGCTCCGCCCTCAGGGTGAGCGGTGGACCGGACCGTGCGGTTCGATACAGTGTCCGCTTTCATCTTGGCTGCGGTCGGGGTGGTCGACCTATTGTCGGTCAGGCGCCTGGGGGCCGTGAATCGGCCGCTCAACGCCAACGTTTAACGACGGTGCCACACACCAGCATCAGCTTGCGGCCGACCTCCCACCCCGACATCTCTGCCCGCGTAACCGCTGGTCGAGTTTCGTGATCCAACAATCAGGCCGCGGCCGAATTTCTCTGGAATCCGCCCTGTCACTGTGGGGCCGATTTACCTTGACATAGCCACACAGCCCGCCGAACCGGCCGCACCATTCCGCCTGGCGCAAGGACGTGCGTTCGCCCACGACTTCCGCCTCGCTGCGCCGCGGCACGTTCCGCGCTACCGCACATAACCTCCCGAGTCGACCCGCCTGGAATGGTTCGTCGCGTCAGGTCGACTTCGACCTACCGCAGATCTGGGCTGCGATCTACGCTTCCTTTTACGCGCTACGCGTCTCTTTCTCAAAGATGTTCCTCGACCCCGAATACTGCACATTTGTAATAAGTGCACTCCGCCAGTCCACGGCGACGTGGCCGCGCAACAAACAGGCCGCGGGTTACAACCCACAGGTCTGGCGCGACATGCTGGAGAAGCGCGCCGAGCAGGAGCGCTACCTGGTCGGACTACTAGACATCGAGCCGAAGTACCGGCAGGGACGGCTGCGTGACGGCCCGAACAACCACCCGCCGAAGCCACCCACACCATCAACCCCGGCGGCCGGCGGGGCGGGCGGGACCGGTGGGACCGGCGGTGAGGCCGGCGCCAACCCCAACAACGAGGTCTACGGCGTCTCTGGTGGCAGCGGCGGTGCCGGTGGGGCCGGTGGCGTCGGTAGCTACGGCGGGGTGGGCGGTGTAGGTGGGGTGCGGCCCGCGTCATCGCCGCCGGGATTCGCCCAACTAACGATAGTGGCGAAAGTGATTCGCTCGCTGCGCAGGTCTCGGAAGTACTGTGAGCAGTGCATGAACGCGAGACTGCTCTCATCTTATAAACATGAACTTTCGGCGACGCCATTGTATTTATGGCACAACACTATCCGCGGAATAGACTCCATAGCTTCCGACATTTGAGAGTCAATTATACTGTCATACAATGCTTTTCACGACCCAAGGGGGGACGACCGTTAGTATGTTGCTTGCCGAGGAGGCGGGTGGCACCGTACGCGACGGCGTGCGCTTTAGTGTCTTATACATTATGTTACAAGTCTGCGGCACAAACGTATTGGTCTTGCCAACAAGCTGTGAGGTGCTACCTATATGTCGGCGCAAGTGCGTACACCGGATGCTACCTCAGACGAGCTTGTCAGTGAGCGGTCGAATGAATTCCATAGTGGGACAACACAGATGTTGCCGCCAGTCGCCCCTGAGCGGGCAAGTCGCGGCTTGCACGGGAGTGCCAGCGGTGTCCTCGGTAGCCCTGCCGAAGTCATACCGACCAGTCCAGTCGTTGCGCCCTGCTCGCAGCCGGCAAAAGGCTGGATGGCCAGGTTTAATCCAATACTATTGTGGCCCAAGTCATCTTCACGACAAACCACAAAGCCTCTGCGACCGGAACGGCGCTACTATCCCCCACGGTCGGAGAGGTTTATTGAAGACGCGCGCATGGACCGCGAGAAATACCGACTATGACGCGCCGAGAGCGAGCGCTGTGATTTTCCGTGCTGCGGACATGGTCTCTGAGCGAATCAAGCCAGACCAGGCCAGTTCTCGAGCATTTCAATGTATGCCTGTCGAACGTTAGCAACCCTTGCGGCTACGTCAGATTCGGCCCATTCGGTGACTGAGACGGGTTTCAGGACAGCAATGTCCAGGGTGCCCGGGTGCAACACCAATGAATTCGGTACCGCGATCACCTCGATGTTCCGAATCACGATCGGCACGATGCGTAACCCAGCTTGTCTGGCGAACCGAAAAGGGGACTCGTCGAATTTGCCGATCTCGGGTGTCGCCTGCATCCCTCCTTCCGCGGCGGCGACCAGCGACTGCTGACCGAGATGTCGATCGTCGTCCTCGTGCACGCCGAACAGCCGCCGCACAGTGGTCGTAACTGCATCAGTGTGGAGGCCCTGCGGTGTGGCAGCCCATGGGCGTCGCAGCAGGGCGCCCACGATGACGGCATCGGCCATGCTGCGGTGGTTGACCAGATACAGCGCCGGCTGAGTGGGATCAACGTGTTGTGCGCCAGTAACGTTCAGCGCGACTCCAACGAGGTTGAGCATGAGGCGAGGCCAGTATGCGGTGAACTGCTCGTAGGGTTGGTAGTTCGTTAGACGCAGCGCGGCAGCACAGGTGGCCACCACGGCGAGCGGCATCGAAGCCAGGGTGGCCAGACCCGTTCGGGCTCGCGCGGTTGGCACGTTGCCACAGCGGCTGGTGAACCGCGACACCAGCCAGCCTTGTTCGTTGGCCAGCCGCTCCAAACCCTTGCGGGGGTTGGTTGGACGGGGGTTGCCGACCAGGGTCATCGCCGGGATGTCCTCGTCACCGTCGGCGTAGAAATAGCTTTCGGCCAGGTCGATGTCATGGGTGGTGGCGTAGGAGATGATAGCTTCGGCCTTGCTCCTGCCCCGCAGGATCGGCTTGACCACTTCTCCGGTGAGGACCCCGGCGTCGTCGACCTCGCATTGGTTGCAGAGGATCTCGGTGATGCCCAGTGCCCGTGCGGCCGCCTCCACCTGCACGTGAAAAGCGGCCGAGGTGATAACTATAACGTGTCCCCTAGCCAGGTGGTCGCTCACGATGTTCTTCATTTCGGGGTAGATCCGCGCTTGGATGTGGGTCGTGTACAGGCGCTGTCCGATCTCCGGAAGATCGTCCAGGTGGCGCCCGCGTAGCGTTAATGCACCGCGCCGGATGAAGTCCTCGAAGTCCAACCTTCCCAGCGAGTAATTGAGCCCGACCCACACTGTTGCAAGCAGCTCACGGATGCCCATTTCGCCGCCCCGCAAGCGATCCCAGGGCAGTAACGCGCCAGTGAAGCCGGCCGCCAGGGTGCCGTCGAAGTCGATGAACGCGGCAATCGAACTGGTGGGGCGGTCATCGTCATGAGCGGCCGGCTCGCCGATGAGACCCTCGATGGCGGTCACCATTCGCGGTCGGCGGGCAGCAGTGTTCCGGGGTTGAGATTGCGGTGGGGGTCTACCCCCCGCAACAGCGCGACGACCATGTCGGTGCCGGCTTCGGAGATATCCTCGGGCAGCCACCGAGCATGATCGGTGCCCACACCGTGGTGGTGCGACAACGTACCTCCAGAGTCGATGAAGGCCTGCTGGATCGACGTTTTGATCTCCCAGTACCGGATCAGCTGCTCGTCGAGGCTGCCCTGGCCCAATTTCATGACAAAGGTGAAATACAGGCAGGCGCCGCTGTGGTAGCTGTGCGATAGATGGCACATAACGAAGCCCCGCTCGCCGACGCGGTCGAACGCGTCGTGGGCCGCCACGCGGACATTGGTGTACAGCTGTCCGAGCTTGGACCATGGCGCAGCGGTCTCGGAGACGTCGCCGATCGCGCCAATGTCGAGCAGGAAGTCACGGATGTAGGGCGTGTCGAACTTCTTCTGGTCGTAAAGCACACCGGGCCCGTTGCCCAGAACGAAACCACCGTGCTGCTTGAGGATCTGGCGAACGACGACCTTATCGGCCTTGACACGGGCGTCACCACCTTCAAATCCGATGAACGCCAGGCACATTGCGTCCAGATTCCAGCCGCGGCTGCGCAGCACCTCAAACAGCGCGCGTTGGGCCACAGCTGATATCCTCTTGCCGCCCTTCTGAGTCGACAGCGAGAACGCCGTCTCGTCGGCGTCGGAGAGCCGCGTCACACTCGGACGAGCATCGCTGAGGCTGATCTGCCGCATGGCCGCAAGGCCGGCGTCCCATGATCGGAACAGGTAGGCGATGATCTTACGGTTGCTCGGCACCTCGTGGACGTTGACCCAGGCCTCGGTGATGACGCCGAGACGGCCTTCCGAACCGATGATCATCTCGCGCACTGATGGCCCCGATGATGTGGAAGGCAGCGGCCGCAACACCACGACCTTGTGGGGCTGGACGACCCGAAGACCCCGGACAATCTCGGCGATGTCGCCGTACTTGTCGGACTGCATCCCCGACGAGCGGGTTGCGATCCAGCCGCCCAACGTTGAGTGATTGAAGCTGTCCGGCTGATGGCCGAGCGTGCAACCGTAGGCGTTGAGTTGACGCTCCATGTCGGGTCCGAGGGCCCCGGCTTGGATTCGCGCCAAACGCGCCGCGTCGTCGATCTCTAACACTCGGTTCATCCGGCCGAGGTCAAGCGAGATGATCATCCGGTTCTCCTGCGGTTGCGGCGTCAGGGCGCCGGTGATGCTGGATCCCCCGCCGAACGGGATCAGCACAGCGTCCGACCGGTCCACGGCATCGACCACGGCACGAACTTCGTCTTCGTCTGCCGGATAGACGACAACGTCGGGCACCCGGGGCAGTTTTCCGGCCCGGATGCGCAGCAGGTCGACAAAACCTTTGCCGTAGGTGTGCACTACCCGGTCGAGGTCCGCGGTTCTGACGTAGTCCTCACCGACCGCCATCCGCAGCGCGGCGGCCAGCGCGTCGTCGAGCCGGGGTGCAGGCACCTGCAGGTCGGACAACAGCGGTTTGAAGGTGCGGGGTGCGTTGAGGTCCAAGCCGATCCGTTGCATCGCAAACGGTGCCAACTTCGGCTTGTCGGCGTGGTCGAACGTGACACCGTCGACTCCCCATCCCCACCATTTCTGGTGCGCGACAACGGTCATGGAACCTCCTAGCATGCTCGAACACCGATCGCTGGGACAACGGCAAACCGCAGCTGCATGGCCGGCCGCCGGTACAGGGCCGCAACCGCGGCGGCGACGCGCGCGTTGAACGCCTCCGCGTCGTCGCTGGGCGTCGGGGTCATCGGGGTCCCGATCGTCATGTGCACGGCCGGCCGGCCCGCAAGCGGCCACGAGCGTCCCACCGGCATCGCGACCCCAGTGCCGTGCAGGGCCACCGGAACACAGGGAACACCGGCTTCCACGCATAGCGCTGCCGCTCCGGGACGGAAGTCCCCGATGGATCCGTCGCGCGACCGGGTTCCCTCCGGGTAGATCAGCAACGGCACGCCGTCCGCCAACAGCCGCCGCGACAGGCCCTTTGCCGGCCGCTGGCCGGCGCGGTCGCGATGGATCGGATAGGCGTTGAAGCTCAGCGACGTCGCCAGCTTGTTGAGGCGCTTGGTGTAGAAGTGGTCAGCGGCTGCCCCAACCGCCAGGTGGCGCACCGCATGGTATGGCAGCTTCGAGACGATCACCACGGTGTCGAGGTGGCTGCAGTGGTTGGCGACGACGACGAACGGTGGGCGCAAGCCGACGATGTTGTCGTATCCCTCGGCGGTGGTGCGGGTCAACAAGGCCAGCATTGTGCGCAACACCAGACGTTGGGCGACGAACCGAAGCAGCCGTCGCCAGCGCAGCCGGTAGCGGGCAACGTTCGGGGTGGGTTGGCTCGGCGTCATGCGCGGCTGCCTCGGACCGCCGCGGCAACGCGGCGCACCAGCGGACGCGGCGCATGTTGGGCGAGGAACGCCAGAGCGACGTAGCGTGGCGAAGGCACGGATCGCAGTCGCCCCCGAGCGGCGTCGCACAGGCAATCTCGGGCCACGCGGTCGGCGTCCAACCACAACACCCACGGAATAGCATCGGTGCGGATGCCGGCACGCTGATGGAACTCGGTGCGAACCCAACCGGGCAGCAGCGTCGTCACCACGACACCGGTCCCGGTCAACTCGAGCGCCAGCGACTCTGAATACGTTGCGACCCAAGACTTGATCGCCGAATACGCGCCCATCGGGAGCAGGCTTGCCACCGACCCCACATTGATGATTACGCCGTGGCCCCGGGCCTTCATGGCCCGCCCAGCCGCGCCGCCGAGGGCCAGGACAGCACCCACCATCACAGAGTGTGCCTGGTCGATGGAGCTTGTGTCCTCGGCCAGGAGCGACACATGCAACCCGTGGCCGGCGTTGTTGATCAGGATGTCGATCTGCGGGTTCCCGCTTAGCCGGTCGACAACCGCGGCGACACCGGTGGACTCGGACAGGTCGACGGCCAAGATTTCCGCCTCTACGCCGTGCCGTTGGTGCAACTCGGCCGCGGTCGACGTCAAACGAGTCTTGTTGCGTGCGACCAAAACCACATCGGAGCCCCGGGCGGCCAGGGCACGGGCGAACGCCAAACCGATACCGGAGGTGGCGCCGGTGATTAGGGCCCGCCCGCCAAGCGGGTCTGCCTTACCAGCCGGCAGCGCCGCTCCCATTCGACTGATCATCGGCCGGCCCGGATGCTGCGCAGAACCGGCACAGCACGGTTCTCTTGGGTTTCTGACCAAAAGTGCGTCGGCCAGCGCTTCTGGCGCGCGTACCGGTACAACGCGAGGTCGGGGTTAACCGCATGGGGATGACCGACCACCTGCAGCCACGGCCAGTCGGCGTAGCTGTCTCCGTAGGCATAGGACGCCGAGAGGTCGATACCGGTCTCGGCAGCATAGCGGCGCAACCACATTGCCCGTGCTTCCCCGACGAGCGGATTGACTGCCAGATGGCCCGTGCATCGGCCCTCGCTGTCGATATCCATTGCTCCGCAGACGGTTTCGTCGAACAGCTCGGCGAGCGGATCGACGAACACGTCGACCTGGCCGGTGATCAGGATCGTTCGGTGCCCTGCAGCGCGGTGGGCCTCGATCTTGTCCAGGGCCCCCACATGCAGGCCACCCCGTAGTGAAGGCACGAGGTGCTCGGCGACAATCTTTCGCAGTTCGTTGTCGGTGCACCCGGCGTAGCGGCGCATGAAGGTGCGGACGAAATCGGCCCGATCGCGTCGTTCGGCCAGCAAGTAGTGCGGCGCGGTGGCCGTCAAGTTTGCCATTAGCAGTGGCCAGCGGCTGATTGGGCGCCGGGCCAACTCGACCCATAGGTAGTGCTCGATAAGCGAATTGGCCGCCACGGTGCGGTGTAAATCGAATACGGCCACCACGTCGGTTCGGCGGGGCAGCTCCTGGCCGTCAAGTTCCTGCACAGGGGAGGTGCGACGGCGCGCCATCCGCGAGATCTGCGGGATGTGCACCTCCTGAAGGTAACTGCGCCAGTTGATGTCGGTGACATCGAATCCGTGCTCGGCGCGCAGGGCGGGATCCAAAACGGCGTGCAGCGCGCGCAGGCATCGGTCGTCGAAGAGGATCTCGATCTGGGTGTAGGGCTGGTACATCTCGATAAATCGGGTCAGCAGACCCAGATCGCGGCGCCCCCGATGCAGCGTGGTGCTCCAAGCACGGGTGTGCCGGTTGGCCGGCAGCTGGGCCACCACAGTGTCGGCGATCTTAACCGCGACCTCGCGTCGACGCAGCGTCGCCTTGACCAAAACCGGATGCCGGAATTCCCAGGGCGTCACCGGTGCGGCGGCCTGTTCCATGGGATTGGCGGCGAAGTATTCGGTCGCCAGCGTGGCTAACATCTCGATCCGCAGCGGGTTGGTCGTCCCGGAGCTGACGTGGAAGTACCTGGTCTGTCGCGGCATCGCAGCCGAGAAGGCCGCCGCCAGAACGGCGTTGACGACGAAGTCCACCGGGACGATGTCGAGCACGGTGTCGGCCAGAGCCGGAAATTCCCGCAACTGGCCGCGACCGTAGGCGCCGATCAGAGGATCGGCCACTTTGTATCCGTCGATCCATCCGGGATAGGGATGGCGTAGGGCCGACTCCACGATCGACGGGCGTAGGATCGTGAGCCGATGACCCGAGGCTGCCCACAGCTGTTCGGCGACGCGTTCACCGAGGGCCTTGGTCATCGTGTATGCGTCGGTCCAGCCCAATGATTGCGCACGACTGTGGCCTTGGGCAATCAGCCGGTCACGGATCCATCTGATCCTCGACTGCTCGGCTGCCTGGGCGACCGCGATGTTGCCGGCGCGACGGTGCTCGCGCCGTACGCCGCGCAACAGCATCTCGAGGATCTCCGGTGTGCGGGACAGCTGCTCGGCCTTCGCGCGGGCCGAGCGTGCGAAGGCGAGCTCACAGGCGTAGTCCACAGGATGGTCGAGCGGGGCTTCCATGGCCACGCCGCGGCGCAGGCCCGCCACGTAGGCGGTCGAGACGTGCACAACGGCCGGGTGGCCACGTGCGGCGAGCAGTGACCGGTACAGCGCCTCCGGGCCAGCCACATTGGCCTCGAACGACTCATCGATTGGCGCATCGAAATTCACATTGGACGCTGCGTGCACCACGGTGTCGAGATCCGGCGGCAACGTTGGCATGTCCGTGAGGTCCCCCGGGATGACGCAGACCCGATCGTCGACCAGACTTTGCAGTCCGGCGTCACCGAGGGTTGCTCGTAACGGTCCGAAGACTGGTTTGCTGAGTAGCGACTCCAGCCGTTGTCCGGCCGTGGCGTCGGCGCGTGGGCGAACCAGAACGCTGACGCGGCAGTCCCGATAGGAGAACAGCAGCCGCTCCAGCACTGCTTGACCGAGAAAGCCGGTTACTCCGGTGAGCAATAAGTGAATGGGCGGATCGTTGTTCTCCACGATTCGAATCGTACAATTCAGACCGCTTAAAGTATGTGTATGTGATAAGGATCATAGCGCGCCAAGGAAGTGCGTGAGAGCATCTTATGCGGTGAAAGACAAGCGAACTAACCGGTCGGCGCGACCGTGATGACTGGGGGCTGGTGTATGCGGCCGGAATTCACTTGCGCCCTCCGAAAACCGCTTTTTACAGGCACTTTGAACTCTCCGGCCGGCACGGCCGAACCCTTTCAAATAATCCGCAACGAGAACAATTCCTGATTACGCTACGAGATACATAATAGGAGAAATTCAAAACAGCGAGCCCAGGACACAGGGCCGCCACCACCCGCCAGCGTCATAACCGCAATTCGAACGTGGTTCGATCTTTATTCATTCGGTGACATAAAACGAGAGCCTGCCACGCCGATTCGGTTGTTTAAGGGGTATCTTTGGATCTGCTGAGCTAAGTCTAGCTACCGATTCGTGGCCCGTAAGTGATCGCAAACTTGAGTACGGGCGGTCGTCGGCGTCGGGCGCGCACCATGGATTAGCCGGTTACCTCGTTTGCTGTCGTTCCAAAGGGCGCGGCGAACACGGGTGCCCTTCTATCGTCGTTGCGACCAGTAGGCACCGCTGGGTTGGAGCCTGCCTGGTCGTCGCTGTCGTCGCTGCCGCGCGACGCCTCGGAGTCACTGGGTTCAAGGCGCCGGTGGAGCCACGCCAGCGGGGCAGGCGCCCACCACGTCAGCGGGCCGAGCAGATGGATGACCGCCGGCAGCAGCACCATGCGGACCAGGGTGGCGTCGACCAGCACGGCCAGCGTGAGTCCCACTCCGAACATTTTCATGATCGAGACTTCCGCGCTTGTCAGCGCGGCGAACGAGACGACCATCAGCAGTGCCGCGGCGGACACCACCCGGCCCGTGCGGGCGAGGCCCAATGCGACGGATTCGTCGTTGGCTGCGCGGGTCCGCATTGAGATGAGCCAGAATTCGCGGATCCGCGACACCAGGAANNACGCTGGCGATGAGCGTGCCGCTGGCGGTGGTGCCGAAGGCGCCGAGGTGGCCGTCCTGGAAGATCCATACCAGCGCCCCGAACGAAGCTGTCAGAGATAATACGTTAAGCAGCAAGGCTTTCAGCGGGAGGATAATACTCCCGGTCAGGAGGAACAGCAGCGCCACAGTCACGATGGCGATCAGCGCCAACACCAGCGGCAGCCGGGAGTCGACTGCCGCCGAGGTGTCCCGGTTGGTCTGTGGGATGCCACCCATTTGGACTTGGCGTCCGTCCGGCGTCTTTACCGCGTGCAGGCGGTCCAGCTGGAGCTCCGAGGCCGCCGAGTACAGCGGCGCAGTGCTATTCACCGTCAGGAATGCGCTGCCGCCTGCTAAACCGGTCGCCGCTACCGGCGCTCCGATCACCGCACCGTCCTTGAACGTGCCTCCGGGCGAGGACACTGACGCCACTTCGGGTACTTGGGACAGCTCAGCCGCGTAGCGGTTGAGCGCGGCTATATTGGCGCCCCACATGTCGGGGACGACCACCGACATGTTGGTCATAGCGTTGCTCGCGAAGCCGCTGCGCAGCAGGTCGCCCACTTGCCGCGCGGAGGTTGACGGCGGCAGCACCCGGTCATCGGAAAAGCCCCACTTCACGCCCGTGAAGGGAGCGCCGAGCAGCACCAGTAGCGCGGCGACGGCTAGGCATACCGGGACCGCTCGGCGCATCACCGCCTTGGCACTGCGATACCACAGCGTCTCCTCGACCGGCACCGGTCGGGGTTCGGGCCGGCCCAGTAGCCGCCGGCTGAACTCGCGCACATCGAACCCTTGAAGTCGGTCGCCGAGCACGACGATCGCCGCCGGCGTCACGATCAGCGCCGCGGCGGCGGCGAGGCTGACCACGGCGACGCCGGCGTAGGCGAAGGACTTCAGGAAATACATCGGAAACAGCACCATCGCAGTCATCGACAGCGCGACAGTCATCGCAGAGAACGCGACGGTGCGGCCGGCGGTGGCCATGGTGCGCCGCAGCGCATCGGCGCGATCCGCCCCGCCGGCCATCTCGTCACGGAACCGGCTCACGATCAGCAGCGTGTAGTCGACGGCCAAAGCGAAGCCCAATGCGGTGGTCAAGTTGAGCGCGAACATCGACACGTCGGTGAACCGTGTGATCACCCGCAGAATGGCGAGAGAGCCGACGATCGCGGACGCGCCAACAGCCACAGGCAGGGCTGCTGATAGTAGACCGCCGAACACCCAGACCAGGACGACGAAGCTCATCGGCAACGCGATGGCTTCCATCCGAACCAGGTCCATCTGGCTCTGCTCGGTGATCTGCAGGTAGGTCATTGCCTCTCCGCCAGCGCGCAAAGTCACGCCGTCGCGGTCGTGCAGCAGCCCGGCTAATGACTTGGCGTGCTTGGGCGCGCCGTCCTCACCGCCGGTAATTCCGGCGACGATGAGTCCGGTCTTACCATCGCGGCTGATCAGTTCGTGCGCGGCCGATTCCGGCGCGGTCCACGCCGATGTCACCCCGGCCACATTCGGCGAGTGTTTCAGTTGCTCGACGAGGTCGGTGGCGACGCGGCGAGCTTCGGGGTTGCTCGCGGCGGCGTCGGCGCTGACCGTCACAATCAGCGGCATGTCGCCCTGACCGAACTTGTCCGAAAGCGCCTCTGCGGCCTGCCATGACTGCGAGGTCGGGTCCTGAAATCCGCCCGCTGGAAGGCTTTTGATGACTGGAGCGCCGAAGACCGCAGCACTCACGATGAACATCAACGTGACGCCGAGCACCCATCGCGGCGCGCGGATTGCGAGTTCTGCCAGGCCCGCGAAAACCCCTTTGGGCTGGAAATGAGCAAGTTTCATCAACACTCCTCCGATGGGCAGCGTAATCAGCCGACTGCGACGGCGGCTGGATTGTTAAGGTAATCAAGCGACTTCGTCGCTCATCTCCCTTGAGGGTGTGCTGCCGTTGGTATCCTTCACTTGCGGCGTTCGGTGGAATCGACAGGTCATTCGGTCGGTTCACGACCCTGGTGGTCAGTCAAATACATTGTGATCTAACGAACTAAGAGTCCTCCGAGCATCTCTGACTGGGCTGCTAGCCTGCAGTGGTGCGAGGCCGGCAGCGCCTGGCGCGATTCGCCGTCGTGGTTCTCAGACAGTTGACGCCTTGTTGACAGCGAAACTATTTGCGGTGCGTGGAGAACTCCTACTATATGAGCGACCGCTGGACACGGGCAGAGTCAGCGAGCTTGCTGAGACAACCCTGCAGCACACACCCGTGGGCGACGGTGGCCCGGGCGCTAATCCAGCTGCAGCCGAACGACACTCGTTCCTCTCGGCCCGCATCGGACTCTCTCTCCATCGCGGCAATTGCACATGTATGCGATACGGCGAAAGCATAACCACGGATCCCACACGGTGCACGACCGGGATCCAGCCATTATCAAGAATTCACCGGCGCCAAAGAGAGTGTTCACGGATGCAACCGCAACGAGCTACTAAACACGAAGCGGAGACGCTAAATCGGTTGAGCTCAAACGTCTGCAGCGTGGGACCGCGGAATTGCGCTGGGCTAAATAGCTTTTCAAAGCAGAGACGCTCTCCGGCCTGCTCTCGCATTATATGGTCGAACTTCTCGCGCAGGGGCGCGAGCACCAGCACTCCTTTGTTGGCGCGGTGCACAGCGGCGCGCAGCGCTTGCAGGGAGTGCGTTTTGCCCGCGCCCGCCGGGGCTTGCAGCGGCTGCACCAAATACGGCGAGGCNNATCACCGCGTCCACGGTGAACACTTCATGGCCCTTGCGGTGATGGGCTTCCCGTGTCGCGCTGACCCGCACACCGACGGTGTCCGCGATCTGCTCGATCAGCGCGCGCGGATCCCCAGGCGCGTCGACGGGCAGCAGCGCGCCCACCAGCTCCACCAGATCGGCGCGAGTCAACGCGGGCTTGCCGATGCCCGCGACCATGCGCGCCAAGCGCGCGCGGTCCAGCAGCAAGCGCTGCGCAGCGCGCGTCAAGGTGCGCCGCGCGGTCCAGTTCTAGACCGCGCGCATCACCGCGCCACTGCTGGGTGAGTTCGGCCCACGATGTGGATTCCGGCTTGGCCGGGCGCGTGGCTTTCTGCGCGGCCGCGACCTGATGGGCGGTCGGCGCACCGTCGACGACGACCAGGTTGTTGGCTGCCCATTCCCGCAACCTCGTGGAACGCCGCGACCAGGCCTTGATGCATTTTTGGGTAACGCCGGCGATCTCGGCCATCCCGGAGTGCTCATCGACGACTGCCCACTCGGCGCCGATGGCGGCATGCAACTCGTGGCGCACCACGGCCTGATAGATCACCCCAGCGGCCTTGGCTTCGTGATGCAGCGACTTGGAGTCAATCGATACCAGCGTCCCGTCGGCCCGGGCTTGCCGGTTGGGCACGATGACATGGGTGTGCAGGTGCGGATCCCCGCACCGCGAGGTCTCGTGCTGGTAGGCGATCCCCACCAGCCCCGGCAGCCGCTGCAAATCCTTCTTCCCGGTGACCGGGTTATGCACCCGGGTGTATCCGGCATGGTCGTGCAGGTAGGCCATTGCCGCGTCGATGCCCTTCTGATGGACTAGGGCCATGGCCTTTTCGCCGACATCATCAGTCAGGGCCCGCAGCACAATGAGGCAGAAGCAGATTGCCGCACTGGTTCTATCGTGGGGAACCGTTTTATCTGTTGGGCTGTGTCTTGCGGTCTGGGTAATCGGTGCGGGGGGCCGTAATCCAGGCGCGTTGGGCGAGGAGGCGCATGCCGTTGAGTCCGACGATGACGGTGGATCCTTCGTGCCCGGCGACGCCGAGTGGCAGGGGTAGGTGGCCCATTAGGTCCCAGAGCACGAGTCCGGTGATGAACGTGGTCGCGATGGCCAGGTTGGCGATCACGATGCGGCGGGCGCGGCGCGATAGTGCGATCACCGGGGGGAGGGTGGCGAGATCGTCACGGACGATGACGGCGTCGGCGGTCTCAAGGGTCAGGTCGGATCCGGCGCGGCCCATCGCGACGCCGGTGTGTGCGGCGGCCAGGGCCGGAGCGTCATTGATGCCGTCCCCGACGAGCAGCACGCGCCGCCCGGCGTCCTCGAGCTCGCGGACAGCGGCGACTTTGTCTTGCGGGAGGAGCCCGGCGCGGACTTCGGTGATTCCGAGTTGCGCGGCGAGTGTGGTTGCGGCGCGGGGGTTGTCGCCGGTCAACAGAACCGGCGCGGTGCCGGTGAGTGCGGTCAGTTCGGCTACGGTGCCAGCGGCTCCGGGGCGCAGTTGATCATCCAGTGCCAGGATGCCGGCTATGGCGCCGCCAACGGCGACGATCACCACGGTCTTGCCGGCGGCTTCCAACTCGGCCACCGCGGCGGTTATCGGGTTCGAGGTTGCAGCGTTGGACAGCAGATGCTGGGGGCTGCCGACTTCGACGGTATGGCCGTCGATGGTGGCACGGACCCCGCGTCCGGGCGCGGAGTCGAAATCCTCGGCTGCAGGGAGCCGTAGCCCACGTCCGCTGGCGGCGGCCACGATCGCCTGCGCCAGTGGGTGTTCGCTGGGATGTTCGGCGGCCGCGGCCCAGGTGAGGATGGTGTCGGCGTCGTAGCAGTTTTCGTTGATTGCCCGGATGTCGGTCAGCCGCGGCGTGCCCTGGGTCAGGGTGCCGGTCTTGTCGAACGCGACGGCGGTGATCGAGCCGAGTTGTTCCATCACGACCGCGGATTTGACCAGGACGCCGTTGCGTCCGGCGGTGGCCATCGCGGCCAGCAGCGGTGGCATGGTCGCCAGCACCACCGCGCAGGGTGAGGCGACGATCATGAAGGTCATCGCACGCAGCAGCGCCGGCTGCAACTCGGCGCCCAGGGCGAGCGGGATCAAGAACACAGCCATGGTGGCGGCTACCACCGCGATCGAGTAGTACTGCTCGACCATCTCGATGAACAACTGGGCTTTAGCCTTGGTGGCCGAAGCCTCCTCGACCATGGTCACGATGCGCGCGACGACGGTGTCGGCCGCGGCCCGGTCGACCCGGATCCGCAGTACCCCGGTGCCGTTCAGCGTGCCGGCGAAGACCTCATCTCCGGGGTGTTTGGCCACCGGCAGCGGTTCACCGGTGATAGAGGCCTGATCCACGTCGCTGGCACCGGAGATGACCTGCCCGTCGCCGCCGATCCGCTCACCGGGGCGCACCACGATCATGTCCCCGACGCACAGAGCCGCCGCATCGACCACGGTCTCGTGCCCGGATTCGGTGATCACGGTGGCACTCTCGGGGGCCAGATCAAGCAGGCTGCGCACCGAGTCGGCGGTCCGCTGAGTCAGAAACGCTTCCAGCGCACCGGAGGTGGCGAAAATGACGATCAACAGTCCGCCGTCGAGGACCTGGCCGATCGCGGCGGCCCCGATCGCGGCCACGATCATCAACAGATCGACATCGAGGGACTTTTCCCGCAACGCCTGCAGCCCGGCCAGCGCGGGTTCCCAGCCGCCGGTGACATAGCAAGCCAGATACAGCGACCACCACATCCACGCCGGCGCGCCGCCGAACTGGGCAGCCAACCCCAGCACGAACAAGACCGTGGCCACCGTCGCCCACCGGACCTCGGGCAACCTGAACGGACGTGTCCGGGCTGCCCGCTGACGATCAGGGGCATCGGCGGAGCGGGAATCATCCAGGACCGGAGACGACATCGGGAACTCCACATTCGGGAAGGCGGCGGGGACACCTCCACGATACCGGAATACATGAAGAGGTCTTCATGCGATCATTGGTTACGATGTAGCCATGGGTCACGGCATCGAGGGCAAAACCACTCCGCCCGCGGAGCTCGACGCCGAGTCCGCGGCATCGGTCGCGGCGACGCTGCAAGCATTGGCGACGCCGAGCCGGCTGCGCATCCTGACCCGCCTGCGCCACGGCGCGTGCTCAGTCAACGATCTCTCGGCGGCTGTGGAAATGGAACAATCAGCGGTCTCTCACCAGTTACGCCTTCTGCGCGCAATGGGGTTGGTGACCGGAGCCCGCAACGGGCGCAGTGTGATCTACGCGCTTTACGACAACCACGTCGCGATGCTCCTCGATGAGGCCGTGTACCACATCGAACACCTCGGCCTCGGCGTCCCCGATGAACCTTCCGCGACCGCCTGAAGGGCCATGGCTGTTCCGGTGCGGGTTTAGATCGTGTCGTATCTGTTGGGTTCGGCGGCTGGTGAAGAGATCAGGGTGCCGGGCCCGAGAGAGTCGACGGTCAGCCACAATCTGACCCAGTTGCGCAAGGCCAGTCTGGTGGTCTCGGCTCGCCGCGGGATGACCGTTAACGCGACAAAGCCGGTTGCTGCTAAGGCATCCGTGTGGTGGCAGGGACGGTGTGTTGGCAGGGACAGGATCCGAACCTGTGCAGGCGCCGACGGATTCACAGTCCGCGTAGTGGTGTCCCGATGTGTTGCCTGTCGCCTCAGCGACGGCCTGCTGTCGGGATGTCGACTGCGTCACCGTGTCGCTCGATGTCGTGCGTGATTCGCGCTGACGTCTCAGTCTATTGGTCGCCTGCTTGCACTTGCTTGGCGTTAGGGGTGCGGCGTGGTCGGTGCCGTCGTCGTAGGCGATTGCTG
>PLSK01000145.1 GCA_003165155.1 Mycobacterium sp.
AGGATTGTCGCCTGGAATGTGCCGATGACAGCTGCGGGCAGGTAGCTGGACAGCGCCACGCGTAGTGGGAGCACCTCCGCGGCGATCGCGCGGCTTTGTAACGGCCGCAACACCATCCATAACACCAGCGCGCCGAAGAACAAGGCGAGTGTGAGGAAGAACGGCGCCATGCCGGTGCCGAAGTTGGGTGCGGCGTTCTCGTGCGTGGCGTCGAGGCGCACCGGGCCGCCGACGGTGTCGGCGATCGCGTCCTTTTGTTGAGTCGTCCAATTGGGCACCTGGTTGGCGCCCTCGGTGAGCTTGGTCGCCAGTTCGGCCGATCCCGTCTTCAGCTGCCCGGCTCCGTCGTCGAGTTTGATTATGCCGCTGTCTAACTCGGCGTTACCGGCGGCAACTTTCTGGGCTCCGCTGCGCAGTTGATTGAGCCTGTCCGTGACGTTCTGCGCCCCGCCACCGAGCTGGTCGAGTGCGGATGCCAACGGGCTGCCGGGCGTGCGCAGCCCCGACGTCATCGCGATGGCGGAGTTCTGCGCATCGATGAGCTGCTGGCGGATCTGTGGCGTGAACTGATGCCCGCGCAGCTGATCCTCAATGCCGCGCAGGCTCGCGGCGGCGTTGGCCACCGCGGGGTCCTGGCTCGCGGAGAGCTGATTGATCACCGGCCCCAGCGAGGTGGCCGCGCCGTCCTGTGCCGCGGCGATGGCGCCAATCTGATCGTTGGCCTGTTGCAACGCGGCCGCGCCCTGCTGTAGCTGTGCGGTGTTGCCGCCGATCTGCGACAGCGCCTTGCTCACTGCGAGTAACGGGTCGGTGGCCTGGTCGATGCCGTCGGAGAGCTGCTTTGCCCCGGCGGCGAGCTGCCCCGAGGCGGACCGGGCCGTGTGCAGACCGGCGGCCAGCTGGCCCGCGCCGTCATCGAGTCGTCGGGCCCCGTCGGCCGCCTGTTTGATCCCCGCGCCCGATGAAACGACCACCGACAGCACCTGATTGACCGCCTGTCCGGCGATGCGGGTCGATACAGCGTTGAGTACTTGGTCGATGGCGGTGCGCCCGATGCTGGACGAGATGTAGTTGTTGGCGTCGTTGTAGACGGCGATCAGTTCGGCTTTCTTCGGTTGCCCGGTCAGTGGCGACGCGATCGCTTCGCTGAAGTCCGGAGGCAGCTCGAGCATGAAGTAATACCTGCCGTGATCGACACCGCTACGTGCCTCCGCGGGGCTGACGACGTGCCAGTCCAGGCTGCGGTCCTGGGTCAGGCTCTTGGCGATCTCGGTGCCTGCGTCGAACTGCTGCCCGGCCGCGGTGGCACCGCGGTCGGAGTTGACGAGCGCCACGGGCATCTTGTTCACGTGACCGAAGGGGTCCCAGAACGCCCACAGGTACAGCGCGCCGTACACCAGTGGCAACAGCATCAGCGTGACGATCGCCACGCGGGTCAAGCGGCGGCGGCCGAAACGCTTGATCTCCGAGCCGAATGCGAGTCCAGCCAGCATTGTCAGTCCCTTTCGATCAGGATTCGGTGATCGTGCAGACCGTGGTCGGGGGCGTCGATGCCGAGCGGGTTGGTCACGCCGACGACGACGGTGCGCGGTTGGGCTATCGCGCCGAGTCGCTCGACCGCGAGCGCCCGCTGTGAGTTGTCCCGGACCTGTTCGAGGTCCCCGACTACCAGGATCGGACGATCCGAGAGCAGGGCCAGCGTGATGCGCAGCAGAAACAGCTCTAAGTCGGACAGCTCAACGATGTATTTCCTGGTGTGCGGCGCCGGGATGTCGCCGAACACGTCCACCATTTCGGCTCCGCCGGCGTCAGCGGGCACTCGCGAGTACCACGGCGCCAGCCACCCGCTCTGCTCGGCGAGCACGGTCTGCACGGTGACTGATTCCTCCAGCTCGTCGATGTCGGAGAACGCCGCGATCGCGCAGTGTCGACGGATCGCGCGCGGGTGTGTGTCGCCGAGCACCGTGACGGTGCCGTGCGTGGGTTTGAGGCGCCCCGCAAGCGTCAGCAGGAACGCGTCCTGTCCCGGACCGCCGGGCAGCTGAATGGCGTGCAGGCCCGAGGTGAGTGCGAGGTCGACGCCCGAGAACAGCGGGCCGTGTTCGCCGTCCACGCCGACACCGGCGGCGGAGATCACCACCGGGTCGTGGTCATTCGGGGTCGACTCTTGCGGCTCCTGCTGCTCGTCTTCATCCCGCACGTCGTTTGCGTCCATGAACTGTGCTCTTTTCCGGCAATGAACGCATCGCTTTGTGAGATCGCGCTTTCGGCTTCCTCAGTAAACCAGTGGCGCGTCTAGCCAAGCGCCAGAAGTCCACCGTCCGCCACTCGACGTCCGAAAGTCACATCGGCTGCGCAATGTGTTCCGCGTCATGCCCGCTCAGCCAGTGTGGCGTGCATCTCCCAGACCAGGACTTCCGACGGGCCTTGCGCGGTCACCCGTCGGCCGTCGGAATCGTTGAAACGGACTGCGTCGCCCTCGCTCAGCTCGCCTAGACCTTCCACGGTGACACGGCCGCGCGGGACGAATAGATGCAGGTAGGGCGCCGTCGGCAAGTCGACCGCAGCACCGGGGCGCAACCGCGCGCCGTGCAGGGCAGCATCGCGGTTGTGCAGGGTGATAGCCGCGTCGTGCCCGGGTATGCCCGAGGCGATGGTCAGCAGGTTGTCGCTTAATAGTCCGTTCTCAATCTCCTGCTGCTGGTAGCTCGGGGTGGCGGCGGTCTCGTCGGGGATCACCCACATTTGCACGAAATGAACGGGCTCGGTTAAGGAATCGTTCTTCTCCGAGTGCAGGATCCCGCTGCCTGCCGACATCCGTTGGGCCAGACCGGGGTAGATCACTCCGCGGTTGCCCATGGAATCCTGATGTGTCAGTTCGCCCCGCAGTACCCAGGTGACGATCTCCATGTCCCGGTGTGGGTGCGTATCGAATCCGCTTGCGGGCTGTACGGAGTCGTCATTATTCACCAGCAGCAGTCCGTGGTGGGTGTTCTCCGGCTCGTAGTGGTCGCCGAACGAGAACGAGTGCCGGGATTTCAGCCATGCGGTGGTGGTGACGGCCCGGTCGGCCGCGCGTCGAATCTCAACGCTGGCGGGCATGCCTTCAGTTTAGTCGGGCCACCCCGGCGCCGAGCAGATCAGGCGCCAGGATAAGTTGCGGCAGCGAGCTGGAGAATCTCCGCACGATCAGCCGCCAAAATAAACCCGGATTGGATCGCGGTGTCCAGCGCCGCCGTGAAGCTTTTCAGGTACTGCGTGCTTCCGTCGGGGTAGAGCCGGGCCAACGTGGCGGCGTCGAAGGGTTCGCCGGAGCCGAAGAGCATGGACATAACGCTCTCTACAGCGCCGGCACCGGATGTCCGTGCCGTCGGCACGTCCACCCATGGGGTCCGCACGCCACCTTGGGCAACGTCGTTGGAATCCAGAATCAGCTGGGGCGCGTCAGTTTCGCGTACCTCCATAGGTGGCCCCGTGGGAGCCGGCTCGCCGGTCCGGACCCAGGTGTCCAGCGCGGCGACCGCCGCCTGCAGCACGTAGTGGTGCTGGGGTGCGAAGTTGATGAAGTGTCCGAGTTGCTGACCCATCAGGGTGTTGGTCGGCGCATACGCTGCCACGATGTCTTCGAGTGGCGCTGAGCCGGTGTCGATCGGCGCCACCTGGATCGTGTAGTTGTCGGCATGTGCGGTGCCGGGAATTTCCCAGACGCGCAGCCACTGGTTGTCGGGCTGCCGGGCGAAGTAGTAGCCGTGTCGCACGCCGCCGAGCAGGTCGGTTTCGGTGATGACCGAGACCAGTGGGACGCGCAGATCCGCCCGGAACGGGATCGCTTGCGGCGTGTTGGTCTGCGGATCTTCGTATATGGAAACGCCGTCCAGCGGCGCGGCCGGACCGAATCGGGAATGCACCAGAAAGCCGTCGTATATTCGGGCGAGCGGATCGACGGCGTTGACGTAGGTGGTCAGGAACATGGCCGATTGGGACTCGCCCACGGCGACCACGTGTCGCACGCTGAGCTCGCTCAGAACGTCGTTGCGCTCGGCATTTTTGATTAGCCCGCCCACCTGCGAATAAATGTCGTAGGCGAAGGCGTCGCCCGGGTGGGACAACGCTGCATATCGCGCCGGATTCTGGCTCTTCAGGGACATGTCCGCCCCGAGCATGCTCGCACCGCCCTGTACGCCCACCCGCTGGGCCGAGACCGCCACGTAGGCGTAGCCGGCGCGAACTATTTCGCGATGCGCCATCATCCACACGGCCGGAGCATCGATGCCGCCGCTCACATTGAGCCACTCGACCAGCACCGTGCCGTTAAACTGCGCCCGATCGGCCGGCGTCAGCACCACTATCCGAGTGGTGTAATCAGCGGTGCCCGACGGCATTACATTCCATCGGCCGTCCGGGCTCAACTGTGTTGCCGGGGTATAGGACGACGCAGTGCCGGAAACGAAGAACTCTTCGGCGACATAGCCCACGCTGCCAATGTCGAAGGCGCCCAACAGCAGATGCGGCTTCCCAGGCACGTGTTCGACGAGCAGGGTATCCGCCATTTGCTCCACCTTCCTGGACCCAGCCGGCTCAGACAGCCAACTCATCGCGAGCGGGCAGCTCTCCCGAGCGAGCCTACGCAGCGCCTCCGGCCGCAGTCCGCGCGAGGAGCCATTACGCTGCCCGTAGTGACTATCACCCGGACTGAACGGAATTTCGACGGCGTCGGCGGCGTGCGGATCGTCTACGACGTCTGGACCCCGGATACCCCGCCGCAGGCGGTCGTGGTGCTGTCGCAGGGTTTCGGCGAGCATGCTCGCCGCTACGACCATGTTGCCCAGCGTTTCGGCGAGGCCGGGCTGGTCACCTACGCGCTGGACCACCGTGGGCACGGCCGTTCGGGCGGCAAACGAGTGCTGGTACGGGACATCACCGAGTACACCGGTGACTTCGCCACCCTGGTCGGTATCGCGGCCCGGGAACACCCCGGCCTGAAGTGCATCGTGCTCGGGCACAGCATGGGTGGGGGGATCGTCTTCGCCTATGGCGTCGAACGCCCGGACGCCTACGACCTGATGGTGCTTTCCGGGCCGGCGGTGGCGGCCCAGGACCAGGTGTCGCCGGTCCTGGCGTTTGCCGCCAAAATCCTCGGAGTGGTCGTGCCCGGCCTGCCGGCGCAGCAACTCGACGTCAATGCGATATCCCGTGACCCCGCGGTGGTGGCCGCGTACAACGCCGACCCGCTCGTGCACCACGGCAAAGTCCCTGCCGGCGTTGGCCGTGCCCTGCTGCAGGTGGGTGAGACCATGCCGCAGCGGGCACCCGCGCTGACGGCGCCGCTACTGGTGGTGCACGGTTCCGAGGATCGGCTGATCCCTGTCGCCGGGAGCCGCCGGCTGGTCGAGTGTGTCGGGTCCGCCGACGTCGAGCTGAAGGTCTACCCCGGGCTGTACCACGAGGTGTTCAACGAGCCGGAGCGCGACCAGGTGCTCGACGATGTGGTCTCGTGGATCCTGACGCGATTGTGAGCGGCTGTAAGCGAAGTGTCGTACCCGTCAAGTAGTTTGGCGCTATGACCGACGACAAAATGCTGGCGCGCATCGCCGCGTTGCTGCGTCAGGCCGAAGGGACCGACAACGCCCACGAGGCTGACGCGTTCATGAGCGCGGCGCAACGGCTGGCGACGACCGCTTCGATCGACTTGGCAGTGGCCCGGTCGCACGCGGCCAGTCGGTCAGCCGCGCAGGGCCCGGCCCAGCGCACCATCACCATCGGGGCGGCGGGCACTAAGGGCCTGCGAACGTATGTGCAGCTCTTCGTGGGGATCGCCGCGGCGAACGAAGTGCGCTGTGATGTGGCGTCGAATTCGACGTTCCTCTACGCGTACGGGTTCGCCGAGGATATCGACGCCAGTCACGCCCTGTATGCCAGCTTGGTTGTTCAAATGGTGCGTGCGTCCGACGCCTACCTCGCATCGGGTGCCCACCGACCCACGCCGACGATCACCGCCCGGCTCAACTTCCAGCTGGCGTTCGGGGTTCGCGTTGGCCAACGCCTGGCCGAGGCCCGCGATCAGACCCGGCGAGAGGCCACCACCGGCCGTGGTCATACGCCCGGTACCGCTATCGCCTTGCGGGACAAGGAGCTCGAGCTGCACGACTTCTATCGCGGCGCGTCGAAAGCGCGCGGCACCTGGCAGGCCAGCAGGGCCTCGGCCGGGTACTCGTCGGCGGCGCGCCGCGCCGGTGATCGGGCGGGTAGGCGAGCCCGCCTCGGCAACAGCCCCGAGCTGCCCGGGGCGCGAACCGCTCTGGGCCGGTGACTCCGGGGGATTCCTCGGGAGGTTCTCGCAAGCGGGACTCCCAGCGCTCCAGGGTTTATGCGGCTGAAGACTTCGTCCGGACGCTGTTCGACCGCGCCGCCGAGCACGGGTCGCCCACGGTGGAGTTCTTCGGTACGCAGCTGACGTTGCCGCCGGAGGGTCGGTTCGCGTCGGTTGAGTCCGTCCAGCGCTACGTCGACGACGTACTTGCGCTGCCGGGGGTGCGGCAACAGTGGCCGGAGGTATCGGCGCCCAGAGTGCGACCGCGGCGCGCGGCCTCCGCCGCGCACTATGAGAACCGTGACGGCGCCGGCGTTATCGCGGTTCCCGACCGTGACACCGCTGGCTGGGCGATGCGCGAGCTGGTGGTGTTGCACGAGGTGGCCCACCACCTGTGCCGGGCGCTGCCCCCGCACGGTCCAGAATTCGTCGCAACGATATGTACGCTGGCCGAGCTGGTGATGGGACCGGAAGCCGGGTACGTGCTGCGTGTTGTCTACGCCAAAGAGGGGGCGCGTTGGACCAGCTAGCCGAGTTGGAAGCCGATGTCCGCGCGCGTGACGTCGAGGCCCGGATGACTGATGACGAGCGCTTCTCGCTGGTGCTCGGCCTGATGGGGGGCGGCGAAATGTGGCCCCTGCGGGACGCGCGGATCCCACCGGGCGTTCCGGTGAGTGCGGGGTACGTGCCCGGAATTGCGCGGCTCGGTGTGCCGGCGCTGCAGATGAGTGATGCCGGCCTCGGCGTGACGAACCCCGGCTTCCGTCCGGGTGACACCGCCACCGCCTTGCCGGCCGGTCTGGCGCTTGCCGCCAGCTTCAACCCCACGCTCGCCCGCTCCGCGGGCGAGGTGATCGGCTGGGAGGCACGCAGCCGCGGGTTCAACGTGCAGCTGGCGGGCGCAATGAACCTGGCGCGCGACCCGCGCAACGGCCGCAACTTCGAATACCTTTCCGAAGACCCGCTTTTGACCGCCACGATGGCCGCCGAGTCGGTCAACGGGATACAGCAACAGGGTGTGATCTCGACGGTCAAGCATTATTCACTGAACTGCAACGAGACCAACCGGCACTGGCTGGACGCCGTCATCGATCCCGATGAGCATCGCGAATCGGACCTGCTGGCGTTTGAGATCGCCATCGAGCGGTCGCAACCTGGCGCCGTGATGACGGCGTACAACAAGGTCAACGGTGACTATGCGGGCGGAAACGCCGTCTTGATCAATGAGGTGCTGAAAGGCGTCTGGGGATACCGCGGCTGGGTGATGTCCGATTGGGGTGCCACGCCCAGCTGGGAGTTCGCGTTGCACGGCCTCGACCAGGAGTGCGGCGCACAGATCGATACCGTGCTGTGGGGGTCGGAGGCGTTCGGCGATCCGCTGCGGGCCGCTTACGCCGATGGCAGGTTGCCGAAAGAACGTTTGTCGGACATGGTCCGGCGGATATTGCGGTCGATGTTCGCCGTCGGAATCGACCGTTGGGGAGCCGCGCCCGTACCGGATCTGGCTGCACACCAAGAGATTGCGTTGCAGGTCGCACGGCAGGGGATCGTCCTGCTGAAGAACCGCGGGGTGTTGCCCTTGGCGCCCGAATCGTCCGCGCGCATTGCGGTGATCGGCGGCTATGCGCAGGTCGGTGTACCGACCGGTTGCGGTTCGAGTGCCGTCGTTCCCCCGGGCGGCTACGCGGCGGTGATCCCGATCGGCGGCCCCGACCTGACGGCGTCCCTGCGCAATCTGTACCTACTGCGGTCGAGTCCGCTGGACGCGCTGAGAAAGCAATTCCCGCACGCTCAAATCGAATTCGATCCTGGTTTGAGTCCGGCCGAGGCGGTGCTGGCGGCGCGGCGAGCTGATCTTGCGATCGTGTTCGGGATCCGCGTCGAGGGGGAGGGGTTCGACAGCGCCGACCTGTCGTTGCCGTGGGGCCAGGACGCGGTGATTGCCGCCGTCGCCGGCGCCAATGCCAACACCGTTGTCGTGCTGGAGACCGGCAACCCGGCGGCCATGCCCTGGCGAGATTCGGTGAACGCCATCGTGCAGGCCTGGTATCCGGGTCAGGCCGGTGGTCAAGCCATCGCGGAAATCATTTCCGGCCAAGTGAATCCGTCGGGCCGCCTGCCGATCACGTTCCCTGCCGACCTCGCTCAGACCCCGCGTCCGGAGCTGCCCGACCTCGGCGCGCAGTGGGGGACATCGACCACCATCCACTACTCCGAAGGAGCCGACGTCGGCTATCGCTGGTTCGCGAGAACGGGCGCGGACCCGATGTTCGCCTTTGGACACGGCTTGTCCTACACCAGCTTCGAGTACCGCGACTTGGTTGTCGCCGGCGGACACACGGTGCGTGCCAGCTTCAACGTCGTCAACATCGGCGACCGCGGCGGGGCCGACGTCCCGCAGCTGTATCTGACGGCGGCGCCCGGTGAGCAGCGATTGCGGCTGCTCGGATTCGAGCGGGTCGAGATCGAGCCCGGCGCACTCTGTCGGGTGACTATCGAAGCGGATCCGCGCCTGCTTGCCCGCTACGACGGCAACGCCGGAGCCTGGCGTATCCAGCCGGGAAGCTATGCGGTGGCAGTGGGCGCTTCGGCTGCGGCCCTGCCGTTGTCGGCCGAAGTCGAGCTAGCGGGGCGTGCGTTCGCGCGCTGATCGGCAGGTTAGGCGTCGGCCCGCGACACCAACGGCCACGCGACATCGACGCTAGGGCGGCGACACGCTGGGCGGATTCATACGGTCAGTGCAA
>PLSK01000120.1 GCA_003165155.1 Mycobacterium sp.
TGGTAGTCGCCCTGCTCGCCAAGGGTATCGTCTACGCACTGCTGACATTGGCTTTGCTGATCGTGATATCTCAGATCGAAGCGCATTTGCTGCAGCCTCTGGTGATGGGCCGCGCGGTCGCGATTCACCCGCTCGCGGTGGTGCTGGCTATTGCCACCGGTGGCGTGATCGCGGGGATCGTCGGCGCCTTGCTGGCCGTGCCGACGGTCGCGTTCTTCAATAACGCGATACAGGTGCTGCTCGCTCATGACCCGGCTGCCGAACTGGACCAGCAGAGCGAGGATTCGCACGATTCTGGCGTTATGCACGCCGCCTCGGACAGCGCCGAGGTTGATTCGGGCTGACCGAGCCTACAACCGTCCTTCGCGGCGCAGCAGGTCCTGGGCGCTGAGGCCGCCGCTCGCGCCGCGGCGGTGCGGCCGGGCCGCGTCGCCGTTGTCGCCCTGTCTGTCGCTCGTTCCAAGGGCGTCCAGCTTCTGGGTCGCAGCATCGGAGTCGTCGGCTTCCGAACGCATGACCGGGAGGGCGGTGGTCGGGTCGGCCGGGTCGCCGCCCTTGCTTTCGTGCGCGGTCGGGACCGGCTTCGAAACTGGCTTAGAAACTGGCTTAGAAACTGGCAAAGCCCGGGTCTCGCCAGCGGACGGTGGCATTGTTGGCCCGGCGGCTGGCGGGGTCGGAGGCGCGGCCGACGGGGGACGCGCGGGGGCCGGTGGCGCGGAGTCGGCCGGGCGCTCGCGGCCGGACGCGCTCTGCTTGCCGGCTGTTGAGATGCGGGTCGTCTTGGCTTCCATCGGTGACACAGCTTCCGCTGGTGGCCTGGTCTGAATCCGCGTCGTGCTCGCACCAGACGGCAAATCCGGTGCAGGCCTGCGCGCCTCCGGCGCATCGGGGTGGGTCGGATCGTGCGCCGGCTGGGGAGTCGCGGCGACGGCAACCAGGCTGGCCTCCACGGGCGGCCGCGCCGGCCGTCCATTGACGGTGGGCCGTTTGCGCTCGTCGGGCAGATTGATCTCGCCGAGTCCAATCTTGGTCTGCAGGCGTCTCATCCAACGTGGCGCCCACCAGCAGTCGTCGCCGAGCATCTTCATCACCGACGGAACCAGGAACATTCGCACCACGGTGGCGTCCAGTAGCAGCGCCGCCATCAGCCCGAACGCCAGGTACTTCATCAGCACGAGGTCGGAGAACACGAACGACGCGGCGACCGCGGCAAGGACCAGCGCGGCCGCGGTAATGAGGCGTCCGGTGGTTGCCGTGCCGATCCGGATGGCCTCCTGGGTCGACATGCCGCGTTCTCGCGCCTCGACCATCCGGGACACCAGGAACACCTCGTAGTCGGTGGCCAAGCCGTAACCCACCACGGCGACCAGAGCGATGATCACCACCATCAACGGTGTGGGCGTGAAATTCAGCCATTTCGAGAAGTGCCCGTCAATGAAGATCCAGGTCAGGATGCCCATGGTGGATCCGAGCGTCAGCGTGCTCATCAGGGTGGCCTTGATCGGTAGGACCACCGAGCCGAACGCCAGGAACATCAACAGCGTGGTGGCGGTGATCAGCACGACCAGCATCAGCGGAGCCTTTGCGACGAGAGCATGAATCGAATCCTGCTCGAGGGCGGGGGTTCCACCGACCCATATCGCGAGTCCCTTGGGCGGCGTAATGCTCCGTAGCTCGCCGATCTTTTTGGCCGCGTCATTCGGGTTGTTCAATGCGTTCTGCAGGACCCGGACCGACGGATCCTTCGACCCACCGGGCGCTACCGGGCGCTCCTGCCACATGTTCGCGGGGTTGTTGTCCTGCTCGATGAACCCGTTGATCGCCATCGCCTTGCTGCGGACATCCGCGACCTGCCGGTCGGAGAGCGGCTGGTGGTTGTTGGATTGGATCACCAGCGTGAGCGGATTGGTGCGGTAGCCGGGGAAGAGCTTGTCGAAATGCTCCTGCGCCATGCGCGCCGAATTGTCCGGGGGTAGATACTTCTCGCTCATGCCGCCGAACGACAGGTTGCCCAGCGGGATAATCAGCAGGATCATGCCGACCACGATCGGGATGGCGAACGCCAGCGGTCGCTTCATCACGAAGTTGACAAGCTTGCCCCAGAATCCGGCCTCGACCTCTTCGCGGGTCTTGGTCTTCTGCAGGCGGTCCGCGAGCCAGTTAAGGAAGCCACGCGAAACCCGCCAATTGCGCAGGAAGGGCACCCGGAACAGCGTCCGCACGCCGAGCGCGTCGACGTGGCGACCGAGGACGCCCAGGCAGGCCGGCAGCAGCGTGATCGAGAGCAGCGCCGCTAGCGTCACCGCCGCGAGGAGCGCGTAGGTGAGCGACTTCACAAAACCCTGCGGCAACAGAAGCAGGCTGGCCCCTGACGCGACAATCAGCACCGCCGAAAATGCGACCGTGCGGCCGGCCGTCATCACCGTGCGGCGGACCGCGGCCTCGGTGTCGTAGCCTTCGGCGATCTCCTCCCGGAACCGGCTCACCACGAAAAGCCCGTAGTCGACGGCGATACCGAGACCGATCAGTGTGACCACCGGCTGGGCGAAATAGTGCACGGGACCGAAGACTGCGATGAGCCGCAAGATACCCAGAGCGCCCGCGATACACAGACCACCGACTATCGCCGGCAGCGCGGCCGCGATCACGCCGCCGAACACGAAGAAAAGCACGATCGCCACCAAGGGCAGCGCGAGGATTTCCATGCGTTGCTGGTCGGTGGCGATGGTGCCGGTCAAGGCGTTGGCCACCGGCTCCAGTCCGGCGAGTTGCACCTTTCCGCCGTCGAGCTTCTGCAGGTCCGGCGCGATGGCCTTGTAATTGTTGAGGATGCTGTCGTCGTCGTCGCCCTTGAGCGGGATGCTGACGAACGTGGCCTTCTTGTCCTGGGTGGCCATGCCCTGAACGACCGCGCTGGTGGTATCGGGTGCCGCCAGATAGCCGGCCCATCCCACCACCTGGTCGGGATGGTCGCTTTTGAACTTGTTGAGCTCATCGGTGATCCGCTTCGCCCAGGCCGGGTCGTTGATGGTCTTGCCGTCCGGCGCCTTGAAGATCGCGACGATGTGGCCGGTCCGGTCCCGGCCGTAGACCTTGTCGCCCATTACCGAGGCCTTAACGGACTGGCTACCGTCATCGTAGAAACCGCTCTGCGTGACGTGCTTACCCAGACTCAGCCCGAAGATCCCGCCACCGAGGCTCAGCGCCACCATCACTGCGATGACGATGTACCGGTACCGGTACACNNTTGGTTTTCCAGTGTCACACACGCGCGGTCAGTAGCGCGGACAGCGGCCTTAACGGCTGCAGCCACGCTCCCTGGTCGGGCAGCGAATCTAGGCCGATTCGCGGCAACGCCTCCCGGAAAACACCCTCGATGTCCTCTAGGTCGACAAACTCCAAGGTATCCGACGCTAACGCCCAGCTCGCATGTTCACGAAACCCGATCACCTGCACCTGAGTTCCGTGCCGGGCCGCGTCCTCTAACGGTTGCCGAAACGCCTGGCCATCAGCCGAGGCCACGACGAGCGCCGCGAGCCCTTCCCTGCGCCGCTGCTCGATGTGGGCGAGCATGTCGCGATCGACGTCGCTGTCCTCGTCGATCTTCGGCTTGGCAAACACCGCGAACCCCACGTTACGCAGTGCGTCCACCCAGGGTCGAACCACATCGGCGCTGCCTGGCGCGATATTGGTGAAGACCGTGGCCTCGGGTTCGACCACCACGCCCGGACGATCAGCGCTGACCTCTGCCGTGCGTGCCAGCAGCCAGCGACCGAGCGCGTCGAAACGGGGACGCTCCGTAGCCGTCGGGCGCCGTCCCAGAATCGAGCCCAGGCCCATGTCGAGGTTGGGTGCGTCCCACACCAGCAGGACACGTCCGGTTGTTGACGCGAAGCTGTTCAGGCTTTCTCCGATTTGGGGGCCGATCGGGGGCGCGGCCTGGGGGTGGGACGAGGCCGCCGGTGTGGCCGCTTCTTCTGTCAGGCTCATATTTACCGTCGCTCCCAGATCAGCTCGGCGACGTCGCTGCCCGCTTCTTGAGCTTTCGTCTCGTACTTGGTGGTTGGGCGAACGACCGAGATCGGTAGGGATTCGTTGCCGCGGTCGATGCGGATGAGTCTGGGTTCGGCGTCGCCGACTTCGGCGATCTGCTCGGCATAACCGGGGTGGTCCGTCGCGGCGTGCAGGACGCCACCCGGGACTAGGCGGTCCGCGATCATTTCGATCGTGACCGGTTGCAGCAATCGGCGTTTGTGGTGGCGCGCCTTTGGCCACGGATCCGGAAAGAAGACGCGGACACCGCTCAGCGAACCCGGTGCGATCAGATGTTGCAGCACGTCAAGCGCATTCCCGCGGATCAACCGGATATTGCGCACCTGATCACGGTCGATCGCGCACAGCAGCTGCGCCAGGCCCCGGCGGTAGATTTCCACCGCGATCACATCGATGCCGGGTTCCTCTTTTGCCATCGCCAGCGTCGACGTGCCGCTTCCGCATCCAATCTCGAGCACCAGCGGCGCGCGGCGCCCGAACCACGCGCCAGTGTCCAGCGGCTCGTTGACAATGGGGTGGTGATCAGGACCCACTAGGTCCGACATGCCCATTTCTGGCCACAGCCGCTCCCAGGTCTCGCGCTGGGCGCCGGACAGCGCCGAACGCCGCGAGCGAAAAGCTGTGGCAGGGAGACGGCGCCGGTCCGGCTGGTCTGAATCGCCAGGCACGTCCGCGCCGGAGGGATTCGTCATCCCAGTCCTCATCCCGGCGTTTGCGTGCATTTGTCCATCGTGGCCTATGAACGGCAGTTGTTGCCGCCTCTAGTCCAGATTGATACCCAACAGTTGCTTTCAGCTGGTAGCAGAGAGGCGGTGGCTCGCGCCTCGCCAGCGCAGGTGTCACCATTCGAGGGACATGACTGGACAAGGACACCGGGCTTTCGCCGAGGCGCTGGCAAGATTCGCGGCCGGGGCTGCTGACGGGCGCGTGACGGCGATCGCCGAGCGAGCGGCCGCACCACTGCGCGTGGTTGTCCGCGGACGCCGGGGGGTGGGCCGCCGGACGGTGGCGGCTGCCCTGGGCCGCGCCGGGATCGCGTCGGGAATCCTGGTGACTAAGCAGCACGACCAGGATGAGGACGTCGTCGTCTACGTCGTCACCGAGGTGCTCAAACCCGAGGACATCGAAGCAATCGGCGCCGCGCGAAGTCCGGTGTTGGCGGTGCTGAACAAGGCAGATCTGGCCGGCTCGCTGTCAGGCGGGGACGGGCCGATCGCAGCCGCGCACACTCGCTGCACGCAATTGTCCGCGCTGGCAGGGGTAGCCATGGAGCCGATGATCGGCTTGCTCGCCGACGCCGCGCTCGATGTTCTGGATCAGGACGTGTGGGTCGACGTATGGGCAGGGGTGCGGCTGTTGGCCGCCGGTTCTCCAGCGCTTTTGGAAGACTCGTGCGACGGCTTTCTGTCCCCGGACAACCCCGATAACCCAGTACCGATCGGGTTGCGGCGGCGCTTACTGGACAGCCTGGACCTGTTCGGCACCGCGCTTGCGGTCGCCGCGGTCCGCCGGGGCGCGACGGCGCCGCAGGTACGGGCCCTGTTACGCCGGGTGAGCGGTGTCGACGCCGTGGTCGACAAGATCGGTGCCGTCGGCGCCGAGGCGCGCTACCGGCGGGTGCTTGACGCAGTCGCGGAATTGGAGGCCTTAGCGGTCACCGAAGCTGGCACCGAAAAGGGACTCGAAGACCAGATCAGTGGGTTCCTTTCCGGCGACGAGACCGTGGTCGCGCGGATGGCCGCCGCCGTGGACCTGGCCGAGGCGTCCGGGCTGGACCTGGGAATAAACGAAGCCGCCCTGGCCGATTGCGCTGATCCCGCCGCGCACCTGCCCCGGGCGACGCGATGGCAGCGCTACATTTTCCAAAGCCGTGGAAACTGCGGACCGGTGAGCGATCTGTACCGCGCCTGTGGTGCGGATATCGCCAGGGGATCGTTACGGCTTTGGTCGCAGGCCCGAGGGCAGGCCTGGTGACCGGCCCGCCAAGTCCAGCCGGCGAGGATTCGGCGGCCCGAGTGGACGAGCTGGTCGCNNCTCGGTTCACCCGTCATCAAACGCCGCGACGTGGTGCTGGTGACCGGGCCATGGATGGCCGGGGTGACGGGGATGGTCGCCGCGCTGCGCGAACGGCTCCCGCAGCACAAGTTCGTCGAGTCGATGGAGCTGGGGCCCGGCGATGCGCCGACGGCGGTGTTGTTCGTTGTTTCTGCGGCGGCCGCACTCACCGAGTCAGATTGCGCGCTGCTGGACGCCGCGGTCGAGCACACCGATGTGCTGGTCGGGGTGGTCTCCAAGATCGACGTGCATCGCGCGTGGCGCGACGTGCTTGCCGCCAACTGCCAGACGCTCGCCGCGCACGCGCCGCGCTATGGCCGGGCGCCCTGGATTGGCGCGGCCGCCATGCCTGACCTGGGCGAGCCAGTTGTGGACGAGTTGGCCCAAACAGTCTCGGCGCAACTCGCGGATTCGGCTGGCGCGGGACGAAATAGGTGGCGAGCGTGGGACTTCCAACTCCAGACGGTTGCCCAGCGTATTGAGCGCGACGCCGAGGGTGCCGGTCGGCAGGTCCGGGTGGACGCGCTACGTGAAGAGCGCAGCGCGGCCCTGCGCCAGCGGCGGCAGGCAAAATCCGAGCGCACCATCACACTGCGCGGGCAGATCCAGCAGGCTCGGGTTCAATTGACCTACTTTGCGCGCAACCGGTGCTCATCGGTCCGTAGCGAGCTACAAGAGGACGCCGCGGGTCTGTCCAGGCGTGAAATGGCCGGCTTCGAGGCGCATGCGCGCAACCGGGCCGCGGACGTCATCGCGGAGGTGAACGAAGGCACGGTCACACAGCTCGCCGAGGTCGCGCTGGTCGCCGGCCTGCCGGTGGCCGTGCCGGCCGTCGAGGAGCTGCCGACAGTTGACGCCCCGCCGCCGCCGCTGAAATCGCGGCGTCAGGAAACCTGGCTGATAACGCTGTTGGGCGCCGGGTTCGGGCTTGGTGTCGTACTGACGCTCAGCAGGCTGCTCGCCGGTCTGGCCCACCGGCTCAATCCCGGGCTGCTGATAGCCGGGGCTGTGGTCTGCGTGCTGGTCGGACTCGGTGTCGCGTTCTCGGTGACCTCGATCCGCGGCCTGCTCCGTGACCGTGCATTGTTGGACCGCTGGGTGGNNAGCCGATTCGCTGCTGAGCACCGAGCTGACAGCCCACGACGAGGCGGAGACCGCGCAGGTGGGCGACCGAGTCAGCGTCATCGACCGCGAACTGCGCGAACACGCCATCGCCACGGCCCGGGCGGCCGCAGTGCGAGACCGGGAGTTGCCGACCGTGCGGGCGGCCCTCAACGCGGTACGCGCGGAACTGGGCGAGCCGGGCCTACCCGAATCCGGCCCCGAATCCGGCGACGTTCAGTGACATCTTGCGACCTTCATGAATCGTTTCCGATCTTCTGAATCGTTGTTGTGAGCAGTCTTATACCCGCCCGAACCTGCCCCGACAAGGGGATCGCGATAACCTGTAGTTAACGATCTCGACAGTTGCGTGGGCTATGGATACGCAACCAAGAGTTGCCCGTCAGCACGCAAATGAATTCACAGGAGAGTTCGATGACCTCAGCGACCATTCCCGGTCTGGACACCGCGCCTACCAAGCACCACGGGCTGCTGTCTTGGGTACAGGAGGTCGCCGAGCTCACCCAGCCTGACCGGGTGGTCTTCGCCGACGGCTCGGAGGAGGAGTTCGAAAGGCTCGCTCAGCAGCTGGTCGACGCCGGCACGTTCAGGCGGCTGAACGACGAGAAGCACCCCAACTCGTACCTGGCGCTGTCCGACCCGTCCGACGTGGCACGGGTGGAATCCCGCACCTACATCTGTTCGGACCGCGAGGTCGACGCCGGACCGACCAACAACTGGATGGAACCCGCCGAGATGCGGTCCACCATGACCGAGCTCTACCGCGGCTGCATGCGCGGTCGCACCATGTGGGTGGTGCCGTTCTGCATGGGCCCGCTCGGCGCCGACGACCCCAAGCTCGGGGTGGAGATCACCGACTCCGAGTACGTCGTCGTCTCCATGAAGGTGATGACCCGGATGGGTAAGGCCGCGCTGGAGAAGATCGGCAACGACGGGTTCTTCGTGAAGGCGCTGCACTCGATCGGGGCTCCTCTTGTAGACGCGGCCGGGCTTCAAAAAGAAGATGTGCCATGGCCGTGCAACGACACCAAGTACATCAGTCACTTCCCGGAGACCCGGGAGATCTGGAGCTACGGCTCGGGCTACGGCGGCAACGCGCTGCTGGGCAAGAAGTGCTACTCCCTGCGCATCGCGTCGGCCATGGCCCACGACGAGGGCTGGCTGGCCGAGCACATGCTGATCCTCAAGCTGATCTCCCCGGAGAACAAGGCGTACTACTTCGCCGCGGCGTTCCCGTCGGCGTGCGGCAAGACCAACCTCGCAATGCTGCAGCCGACCATCCCAGGCTGGCGGGCCGAAACCCTCGGCGACGACATCGCCTGGATGCGGTTCGGCAAGGACGGGCGCTTGTACGCGGTCAACCCGGAGTTTGGTTTCTTCGGCGTCGCGCCGGGTACCAACTGGAAGTCCAACCCCAACGCCATGCGCACCATGGCCGCCGGCAACACAGTCTTCACCAACGTTGCGCTCACCGACGAGAACGATGTGTGGTGGGAGGGCCTGGAGGGCGACCCCCAGCACCTCATCGACTGGAAGGGCAACGACTGGTACTTCCGCGAGACGGAAACCGCGGCGGCGCACCCGAACTCGCGATACTGCACCCCGATGTCGCAGTGCCCCATTCTGGCGCCCGAGTGGGACGACCCGCAGGGTGTGCCCATCTCTGGGATCTTGTTCGGTGCCCGCCGCAAGACCACCGTGCCGCTGGTGACCGAAGCCCGCGACTGGCAACACGGCGTGTTCATGGGGGCCACCATGGGCAGCGAGCAGACCGCGGCCGCCGAAGGCAAGGTCGGTGCCGTGCGCCGCGACCCGATGGCGATGCTGCCGTTCCTGGGCTACAACGTCGGCGACTACTTCCAGCACTGGATCGACCTGGGCAAGAACTCCGACGAGTCGAAGCTGCCGAAGGTGTTCTTCGTCAACTGGTTCCGTCGCGGTGAGGGCGGCAAGTTCCTGTGGCCGGGCTTCGGCGAGAACAGCCGGGTGCTCAAGTGGATCGTCGACCGCATCGAGCACAAGGCCGGTGGCCAGGCCACCCCGATCGGCGTCGTGCCGACCGCCGCGGACTTGGACTTGGCCGGGCTCGACGTCACTGCCGACGACGTCGCCGCGGCGCTCGAGGTCAACCCCTCCGAGTGGCGCGAAGAACTGCCGCTGATCGAAGAGTGGTTCGAGTTCGTCGGCGACAAGCTGCCCACCGGCGTCAAGGACGAGTTCGAGGCGCTCAAAGAGCGGCTGGCGCAGGCAGACTAACTCTTTACGCCCAGCGGCACATCAAGTCGACGTTGGAGCTCAAGATATAGTCGGCGCATGCAGATTCGCCAGCATGTCGGCGCCAATAAACCCGCCGTCATCCTGCACCCGTCGGGAACCGTGATCACGTTTGACGAGCTGGAAGCCCGTGCCAACCAGCTCGCCCATCGATTCCGCCAGGCCGGTCTGCGCGAGGGTGACGCCGTCGCGATCCTGATGGAGAACAACGAGCACATCCACGCGGTCATGTGGGCGGCCCGCCGCAGCGGTTTGTACTACGTGCCGATCAATACGCACCTGACCGCCTCCGAGGCGGCTTACATCATCGACAACAGCAACGCCAAGGCGATCATCGGGTCGGCGGCGCTGCGGGATACCTGCGCGGGCCTGGCCGAGCACTTGCCGGGCGGCCTGCCGGAGCTGCTGATGATCGCCTCCCCGGACGCTCACGCCGACCTCCCGGGCTGGGAGCGCTACCCGGAATGCGTTGCGGATCAACCGGACACCCCGATTGACGACGAGATCGAAGGCGACCTGCTGCAGTACTCGTCGGGCACCACTGGTCGACCCAAGGGGATCAAACGCGAACTGCCGCACCGGCCGCCGGCCCAAGTGCCCGGCATGATGTCGGCGTTGATCGGATACTGGATGGACCCCGACGCGGTTTATCTGAGCCCGGCGCCGCTGTACCACACCGCACCATCGGTGTGGTCGATGAGCGCCCAGGACGGCGGCGTCACCACGGTGGTGCTGGAGAAGTTCGATGCCGAAGGAACGCTCGACGCCATCGAGCGCCATCGGATAACCCACGCGCAGTTCGTCCCGGTGATGTTCGTCCGGATGCTGAAACTTCCAGAGAAAATCCGCGATTCGTACGACCTGTCCAGCCTGAAGCGGGTGATGCACGCCGCCGCGCCGTGCCCGGTGGAGATCAAGAAGCAGATGATCGATTGGTGGGGACCGATCATCGACGAGTACTACGCGTCCTCGGAGGCGATCGGGTCCACGCTGATCTCCGCCGAAGACTGGCTTGCGCATCCGGGTTCGGTCGGCAAACCCATGCTGGGTGGGGTGCACATCCTCGACGAGGACGGCACCGAGCTACCACCGAACCAGCCCGGCGAGATCTATTTCGAAGGCGGCTATTCCTTCGAATATCTCAACGACGCAACCAAAACCGCCGCATCACGGGATAGCCACGGCTGGACGACCGTTGGCGACGTCGGCTACCTCGACGACGAGGGCTACCTGTTCTTGACCGATCGGCGCCATCACATGATCATCTCGGGCGGGGTGAACATCTATCCGCAAGAGGCCGAGAACCTGTTGGTCACTCACCCAAAGGTGATGGACGCGGCGGTGTTCGGGGTTCCCGACGACGAGATGGGGCAACGCGTCGTGGCGGTTGTACAGACCGTCGACGAGGCCGATGGCACCGACCAGTTCGCGGACGAGTTACTGGGCTGGTTACGAGACCGGTTGGCGCACTTCAAGTGCCCGCGGTCGATCGCGTTCGAACGCCAGCTTCCGCGTACCGACACCGGAAAGTTGTACAAGAACGGGCTGATCGAGAAGTACTCGGCGTAACCCATGCTCCGGGTGGTCGACCTGTCGAGAGCGCCGCAGGGCGGCGCCGATCCGCCCCCCGGGGTCATCGTCGCATTCGGCTCGCTGCAGAACGAATATTGGTTGAATACAGCGAGTTTCACACTGACGGAGGAGCCCAGTTCTGATCCCCGGGTGGTGACCGTCGACTCGGTGCCTGACACCCTGGCCGAGTTGACCGAACGCTGCGAGCACTGGCCGCACTCGAGCGCGGTGTGCGACGACGTGTTGCGTGCGATCGACCCCGACGCCCCGACGGTTGCCGGGGTGATCACCGAGTCGCTGGCCTACTCGACGCTGCAGGCCGGCCCGGAGTTCGCGCGCTGGCTCGAGGAGCGCGGCCCCGCAAGCATGCCGGACATCGCCGACCCGGTGGTTGCCGAACGCGACTGCGACACCTTGCATATCCGGTTCAACCGGCCGCGACGCCACAACGCGTTCTCCACCGATGCGCGTGCCGCGCTGTTGGAGGCGCTGGCCGTCGCGCAGTTGGACCCGTCGGTGTCCGGGATCGTGTTGAGCGGTAACGGGCTATCGTTTTGCAGCGGCGGCGATCTCGCCGAATTCGGCACCTTCGCCGACCCGGTGAGCGCTCACCTGGCCCGCACCCGGCACAGCCCGGCGCTGGCGCTCGACGGGCTCACCGCCAGGCTCGGCCGCGCCTGCCGGGCCGTGGTACACGGCCGGGTGCTGGGCAGCGGGCTTGAGATGGCGGCGTTTTGCGGATGGGTTGAGGCGCGCGATGATTCGGTGCTCGGGCTACCGGAATTGAGCCTGGGGCTGATCCCCGGTGCCGGCGGCACCGTCAGCGTCACACGCCGGATCGGCCGCTGGCGCACGGCTTATCTGGCGTTGTCCGGCCGTACCATTGACGCCGATACCGCATTGGCCTGGGGACTGGTGGACGTGGTAGGTCTACCCTGACCGTCAGTAGCTCGAGTATGTGGTGGTGGTTGTGGAGGGGAGATCGTTCACGACCGCCGCCGCGAATAGAACGAACCAGATCACTGTGAAAATCACGGAGACGATCGGGCCGACGACTGCCCCGATGATGGCCCACTTCTTCGCGTTGTTGGCTGCAGCCTGCGCCTCAGCGTACTGTCCCTGAACCCATAGCCCGGATACCTTGGTGGAGTAGATGATCGACACAATGCCGAACGGGAGGCNNGCTGGCCTTGCCAACCCGGCTGCTGGCCCGGCCAACCCGGTTGCTGCCCTTGCGGACCCGGCTGCTGGCCTTGCCAATCCGGCTGCTGGCCCTGCCATTCCGGGGAACCTTCATACGGCCCTGGGGGATAAGTCATAGCAACTGCCTTCCTGGGGTGCCCGCCGGTCCAAACAGGTTTACTCCCGCGCCGCCTAGCAGATGCCGAAGTCAGGCAAATATACAGCATGGGTTAACGTCGGGGCCGCCCTCTAGATCCCGCCTCGCGCCACTAGCTGGGCGGCGATCACGTTTCGCTGGATCTCGTTGGTTCCTTCGCCGACAATCATCAGCGGTGCGTCGCGAAAGTAGCGTTCCACGTCGTATTCGGTGGAGTACCCGTAGCCGCCGTGGATCCGCACGGCGTTCAAGGCGATCTCCATTGCCACTTCGGAGGCGAACAATTTGGCCATCCCGGCTTCCATGTCACAGCGCTCGCCGCTGTCGTAACGCTCGGCGGCGTAGCGGGTGAGCTGGCGTGCGGCGGTGAGTTTGGTTGCCATGTCGGCCAAGTAGTTACCGACAGACTGATGTTTCCAGATCGGTTGGCCGAAACTCTCCCGCTGCTGCGCATAAGTCAATGAATCCTCGAGCGCCGCCGTCGCCACCCCCAGCGCCCGGGCGGCCACCTGAATACGTCCCGTCTCAAGGCCCTTCATCATTTGCGAAAAGCCTTTGCCCATAATGCCGCCCAGTACCGACGACACCGGCGCCCAGTAGTCGTCGAACGTCAACTCGCATGTCTCGACGCCCTTGTAGCCCAACTTGGGCAGATCGCGCGACACCGTCAGGCCCGGCCCATGACCGACGAGTGCGATCGAGATGCCGCTGTGCCGTGGTGTGGCGTTGGGGTCGGTCTTGCATAACAACGCGATCAGGCCGGAACGGCGCGCGTTGCTGATCCAGGTCTTGGATCCGTTGATCAGCAACCCGTCAGGGGCGCCGTCGGGGGCGCCTTGGGCGCCAAAAGGTATAGCCGTGGTCGACATGTTCTGCAGATCGGAGCCACCGCCCGGCTCGGTGAGCGCCATGGTGGCGCGCAGCTCACCGGTGGCCAGCCGCGGTAGATATGCCCGCTTCTGCTCCTCGGTGCCGAACAGCGTCAGGAGTTTGGCCACCACGGTGTGGCCGCCCATCGCGCCGGCCAGGCTCATCCAGCCGCGGGCCAGCTCCTGGGTAATCCGCACGTAGCACGGCATCGACACCGGCGACCCGCCGTACTCCTCGGGAATGGCCAGGCCGTAGATGCCGATCCGCTTCATCTGCTCGATCCACGCCTCCGGGTAGGTGTTGGCGTGCTCGACCTCCCGAACGGTTGGTTTCACATCGCGGTCGACGAACGCCCGCACGGTGGCGACCAGCATCTCTTCTTCGTCTTGATGCTCCGAGCTCACCCGCAACCGACCTCCGTGTTGACCCCCGGTTTAACAGCCTGCCAGCATGTGGCCTTGTGACTGTGCACCGGTATTCGAGTCAACGCGCGGGCGGCCCCTACTTCGACGACCTCTATATGGGGCAAGTCTTCGACTGGGCTCCGTCGGCAACTCTGACGGCGGGACTGGCGGCCGCGCATCAGGCGATCCTGGGAGACCGGCTGCGGCTGGCGCTGGACGCTGACCTGAGTGCCGCGGTGACCGGCACGCCAGGACCGCTGGCTCATCCGGCGCTGGTGTGCAACGTCGCGATCGGGCAGAGCACGCTGGTGACGCAGCGCGTCAAAGCCAACCTGTTCTACCGTGGGCTCACGTTTCACCGGTTCCCGGTTGTCGGCGACACTATATATACGCGCACAGAAGTGGTCGGGCTGCGCGCGAACTCGGTCAAACCCGGACGTGCGCCGACCGGACTGGCGGCATTGCGGATGATCACGATCGACCAGGCCGACCGGCTGGTGCTCGACTTCTACCGCTGCGCCATGGCGCCCACCAGCCCGGACTGGAGTCCGGCTAATGCTCCCGACGATGACCTGTCCGGCGTCGGCGCCGACGCGGCGCCACCCGCCTCCGATCCAACCGCCGGGTGGGACGGCGAGGCATTCCGCAGCCGGGTGCCGGGTCCGCACTTCAGTGACTTCGGAGCCGGCATCGCGGGTTCGGTGTTGCACAGTACCGCGGACGTCGTCAGCAGCGCGCCGGAGCTGGCCCGACTCACCCTGAACATCGCCGCCACCCACCACGATCGTCGGGTCGGCGGGCAGCGGCTGGTCTACGGGGGGCACACCATTGGGCTGGCGCTTGCGCAGGCGAGTCGGCTGTTGCCCAATTTGGTGACGGTGCTGGCCTGGGAGTCCTGCGACCACACCGGTCCGGTGCACGAAGGGGACACCCTCTACAGCGAG
>PLSK01000132.1:0-11521 GCA_003165155.1 Mycobacterium sp.
GACTTTCCGTCGCCGCTTCGGCCGCGGCGGCGCGGCGGCGGCGATAACCTCGCCAAGGAACTTCCCGGTGTAGCTCTCCGGCACCGCGGCGACTTCTTCCGGAGTGCCCTCGGCGACAATGGTCCCGCCCCCGGCGCCACCTTCTGGCCCCATGTCGACGATCCAGTCCGACGTCTTGATCACGTCTAGGTTGTGCTCGATCACGATCACCGAATTGCCTTTGTCGACAAGCCCGTTGATGACGGTCAGCAGCTTGCGGATGTCGTCGAAATGCAAACCGGTAGTGGGCTCGTCGAGGATGTAGATGGTGCGCCCGGTGGAGCGCTTCTGCAGTTCGGCGGCCAGCTTGACCCGCTGCGCCTCACCGCCGGACAGCGTCGGCGCCGGCTGGCCGAGCCGGACATAACCGAGGCCCACATCGACCAGGGTGCGCAGATAGCGGTGGATGCCGCTGATCGGCTCGAAGAACTCCGCCGCTTCCTCGATCGACATGTCTAGTACTTCGGAGATTGTTTTGCCTTTGTAGTGCACCTCAAGGGTTTCCCGGTTGTAGCGGGCCCCGTGACACACTTCGCACGGCACATACACGTCCGGCAGAAAATTCATCTCGATCTTGATGGTGCCGTCACCGGTGCACGCCTCACAGCGGCCGCCCTTGACGTTGAACGAGAACCGGCCGGGTTGGTAGCCACGAACTTTGGCCTCGGTGGTGGCGGCAAATAGCGTGCGGATCTTGTCGAACACCCCGGTGTAGGTGGCCGGGTTGGATCGCGGTGTGCGGCCGATCGGCGATTGGTCCACCCGCACCAGTTTGTCCAGGTGATCCAGCCCGGTTACCCGGGTATGCCGGCCCGGAACCTGCCGAGCGCCGTTGAGCCGGTTGGCCAGCACCGCGGCCAGGATGTCATTGACCAGTGTCGACTTGCCCGAGCCGGACACCCCGGTCACTGCAGTCAACACACCAAGCGGAAAAGACACGTCGATCCCGCGCAGATTGTGTTCGCGGGCGCCGACGACCGTGAGCTGACGCCGCCGGTCAACGGGGCGCCGCAGCGCGGGCGTCGCAATGCTCTCCCGGCCCGACAGATAAGCGCCGGTGACGGAATTCTTGTTACGCAGCAGTTCCTCATACGTTCCGCTGTGCACGATTTGGCCGCCGTGCTCACCGGCCCCCGGGCCGATGTCGACGACCCAGTCGGCGTGCTCGATGGTGTCTTCGTCGTGCTCGACGACGATCAGAGTGTTACCCAAATCCCTTAATCGGGTGAGTGTTTCAATCAGCCGACGGTTGTCACGCTGATGCAGCCCGATGGACGGCTCGTCGAGTACGTAGAGCACACCCGCCAAGCCGGACCCGATCTGGGTGGCCAGCCGGATCCGTTGGGCCTCACCACCGGACAGCGTGCCCGCCGCGCGCGACAGCGACAGGTATTCCAGCCCGACATCGAGCAAAAAACCGAGCCGCGACTGTATTTCCTTGAGCACCTGCCCGGCGATCGCCTGCTCGCGGTGACCCAGGGTGAGGGCGTTGAGAAAATCTGAGCAGTCCGCAATCGACAGCTCGCAGACCTCCGCGATAGATTTCGGGCCGCGCTCCCCCGCGTCCAGCGTGACCGCCAGAATCTCCGGCTTGAGCCGGGTGCCCTCGCACACCGGACACGGCACGTCGCGCATGAATCCTTCGTAGCGTTCCTTCATCTGCTCGGACTCGGTCTGAGCCATCTTGCGTTCCAGGAACGCGAGCACGCCTTCGAAATCGGCGTGGTACGAGCGGGTGCGGCCGTACCGGTTGCGGTACCGGACGTGCACCTGGTGGTCGGAACCCTCGAGAATCGCCTTGCGGGCCTTGGGGGGCAGCTTGCGCCACGGCGTGTCCACGTCGAATCCCAGCGCTTCGCCGAGCCCGGCCATCATCCGGATGAAGTACTCCGCGGTGTGACCCGTCGACCATGGCGCTACTGCACCATCGGCAAGCGTGCGTTCCGGGTCGGGCACCACCAGGTCGGGGTCGACCTCTTTGCGAATACCCAGGCCGGTGCACTCCGGGCAGGCGCCGTAGGGCGAGTTGAACGAGAAGGACCGTGGCTCCAGATCGTCGACGGCCAGGGCATGCCCATTGGGACAGGCCAGCTTCTCGGAGAACCGCTGCTCGCGTGGAGCATCCTGGTCGTTGGCCCGATCGTCGGGAAACTCCAGCACCACGATGCCGTCAGCCAAGCCCAGCGCGGTCTCTACCGAGTCGGTGAGCCGCTGCTTGGCGCTGGCCTTGACGGTGAGGCGGTCCACCACCACCTCGATGTCGTGCTTTTCCTGCTTCTTCAGCTTCGGCGGATCGGTCAGCGGGTGCACCACGCCGTCGACCCGCACCCGGCTGTAGCCCTGGGCGTTGAGCTTGTCGAATAGGTCAGCGAACTCACCCTTGCGGGTGCGCACCACCGGGGCGAGCACCAGGAATCGGGTGTTCTCGGGCATTGCCAGCACCTGATCGACGATTTGCTGGGGTGTCTGGCGGGCGATCCGCTCACCACAGATCGGGCAATGCGGCGTGCCCGCGCGGGCGTACAGCAGGCGAAGGTAGTCGTACACCTCGGTGATGGTTCCGACCGTCGACCGCGGGTTGCGGTTGGTCGATTTCTGATCGATGGACACCGCCGGCGAAAGGCCCTCGATGAAGTCGACGTCAGGCTTGTCCATCTGACCCAGGAACTGGCGCGCGTAGGCCGACAACGACTCCACATAGCGCCGCTGGCCCTCGGCGAAGATCGTGTCGAAGGCCAGCGAGGACTTGCCCGATCCGGATAGCCCGGTGAAGACGATCAGCGCGTCGCGCGGCAGGTCGAGGTCGACGCCGCGCAGGTTGTGCTCGCGGGCGCCCTTGACGATCAGGCGGTCAGCCACGCTGCCCCTCTCGGTGATACTTCTGAGAACTCTGCTGGCCTTTTGCGGTAATGGCGTTGCGGTAATTGCGCACGGCGCATCCCATGCTATGTGCACCTACCGACAACCAACTGATCAAGTACGGGCACCGGTAGCCTTGACCTCTATGAGGCCACTATGACTGCCCCGAACGAGCTGGACGAGAACTACACCGGCCACGTCGACCCAGGTTCGGCGGCCCGCCGCACCCTGCCCGGCGCCACCATCCTGAAGGCGTCAGTCGGCCCTATGGACAACAACGCCTACCTGGTCACATGTTCCGCGACCGGAGAAACACTTCTGATCGACGCCGCCAACGACGCCGAGTTCCTCATCGACCTGGCCCGACGTTATGCGCCGAAGGTGTCGCTGATCGTGACCAGCCATCAGCACCCCGACCACTGGCAGGCGCTGGAAGCGGTGGCCGATGCCTTGGGCGCGCCGACCGCCGCGCACGAGATCGACGCCGAACCACTGCCGGTCAAGCCGGCCCGTTTGCTGGCCAACGGCGACACCGTGCGAATCGGCGAGCTGACATTCGACGTGATCCACTTGCGCGGGCACACGCCGGGATCGGTCGCGCTGGCCCTTGGCGGGCCCGCGACCGGCGGGGTCACGCAGTTGTTCACCGGCGATTGCCTGTTCCCGGGCGGCGTCGGCAAGACATGGCAGCCCGGTGACTTCGAGCAGCTGCTCGACGACGTCAGCACCAGGGTGTTCGACGTGTACCCAGACTCGACCGTCGTCTACCCGGGGCACGGTGACGACACCGTGTTGGGCACCGAACGCCCGCACGTTGCCGAGTGGCGCGAACGCGGCTGGTAGGCCGCAAGCAGGGCAGCTAGCCGCTCGTGTGCACGATCAGCACGTCGACCTTGGCCCGCCGCGACACATTGGCCGGCACCGAGCCCAACAGCCGGCCGGCGATGGTGCTCAGACCGACGTTGCCGACCACGAGCAGATCGGCCTCGACTTCCTCGGCAAGGCTGACCAGCGCGTCGACCGGAGCGCCGATGATCGGCCGCTCTTCGACGTTTTTCGCGCCCGCTTCGTGCGCCTTGTCCTTGGCGTCCTGCAGGATCGCGTAAATCGGGGCGGTGCCCGACACCTTGTAGCTTTCTTCTCGCAGAGCGTCGGCGGCCCGGGTGTCCTCATGCTGGGGTAAGTACGCCGAAGCGATTATCAACTTGGCCTCGGCTCCGGCGATACTGGCTGCCCTGGCAACCGCACGCATAGACGAAGCCGAGCCGTCGGTCCCTACCACTATGGTCCGATAGGCGCTCATTTAACCTCCAAGTGTCGGTTGATCCGCCACAAGACAGTATCGCGTTTGCCGGACGCCGTTAAGAACCTTGGCGACATAGCACAGCGTGGCGCGACCAGCCATTTTTCGGCCAGGACGGCCCAGTCAAACCACTCTTACCGCCTGCGCGCGAATTGGCTGGTGAGCGGGCTGGGCGGGTGCACCTTAAGGTGAGAAGCATCATGTCTCTATCAACACTCGAGCAGATCTCGGCGGAAGTCGTTGTCGAGCCTGCCCCAGCGCCCACCCGCGGCCGGCGGCTCGACCCGTGGGCGATCGCCGTGCTGGCCTGCGTCATCAGCAGCGCATGGGCGGGCCGGCCATCGCTGTGGTTCGACGAGGGCGCGACGATTTCGGCGTCGGCGAACCGGACCGTGCCTGAACTGTGGCAGATGGTGAACCACATCGACGCTGTCCACGGGCTGTACTACCTGATGATGCACGGCTGGTTCGCGCTGTTTCCGCCGACCGAATTCTGGTCGCGGGTTCCCAGCTGTGTGGCGATCGGGGTCGCTGCCGCCGGCGTCACGGTGTTCACCAAGCTGTTCACCGGGCGCGCCACCGCGGTGTGCGCGGGTGTTGTCTTCGCCATTCTGCCGCGCACCACCTGGGCCGGTATGGAGGCCCGCTCGTACGCGTTCGCGGTCGCCGCGGCCATCTGGCTGACGGTGTTATTTGTCACTGCTGTCCGGCGCAACAAAGCGCGGCTTTGGATGTGCTACGCGCCGGCGTTGATGGTCGCGATATTGCTGAGCCTCAATTTGCTGCTACTGGTGCCGGTGCACGCCGCGATGCTGCCGTTGCTCACAACGAAGAGATCCCGGACATCTCCAGTCTTCCGGTGGATGCTCAGTGCGACGGCAGCTGTCGGGATCATGACGCCATTCATCGCGTTCACCCATGGCCAGGTGCGGCAGGTCGACTGGATCGACCCAATCAGCTGGCATTACGCCTTCGACATCGTCCTGCGGCAGTATTTCGACCACAGCGTTGCATTCGCAATTCTTTCGGCCGTCCTGATCGTCGCCGCGATCGCGGCCCGGCTGGCCGGCGTGCGGGCCCAGGAATCCCAGACGCGCAGCCTGTTGATCATGTGCGCGGCGTGGATGCTCATTCCCACCTCGCTCCTGGTCATTTACTCGGCCATGCATGAACCCGTGTACTACCCGCGCTACCTGATCCTCACTTCGCCTGCGATGGCCGTCGTCCTGGCCGTCTGCATCGTCGCTGTCGCCAGAAGGCCGTGGCCCATTGCGGGTGTCGTACTGCTCTTCGCGGTTGCCGCCGTGCCGGGTTACCTGTTCACGCAACGCTGGCCGTATGCCAAGGAGGGCTGGGATTACAGCCAGGTGGCCGACGTGATCAGCGCTCATGCCACGCCCGGGGACTGTGTGATGGTGGACAACACCGTGTCCTGGAAACCCGGCCCGATCCGCGCGCTGCTCGCCTCCCGGCCGGCGGCCTTCCGATCGCTGATCGACGTCGGGCGCGGAGTCTACGGACCGAAAGTCGGCTCGCTGTGGGACGGCCACGTCGCGGTGTGGCTGGTGACGGCCAAGATCAGCAAGTGCCCGACGATGTGGACCATCACCGACCACGACAAATCGCTGCCCGACCATCAGACCGGACGATCGTTGCCGCCAGGATCCGCATTCGGGCGCGCACCGGCGTATCGATTCCCGGCCTACCTCGGGTTCCGCATCGTCGAGCGGTGGCAGTTCCACTACTCGCAGGTCGTCAGGTTAACGCTCTGACACGCGCGGTCACTTCAGGCCGGCGGCGTCCATCCCCCGCAGTTCCTTCTTGAGGTCGGCGATCTCGTCGCGGAACCGCGCTGCCAGCTCGAACTGCAGGTCACGGGCGGCGGACATCATCTGCGCGGTCAGGTCTTTGATCAGGTCGGCCAGTTCCGCGCGCGGCATGCTGGCGGTGTCGCGACCCTCGAACACCCCCGCACTGACCGCGCGGCCAGGCTCGCCCTGCGCGCGCCGGCCGCGAGACGAGTTGCGCCCCGACCCCCCGATCGGTACGGACTCGGTGGCTTCAGTATCAGCAGCCTCCCGATAGACCTGGTCGAGGATGTCGGCGATCTTCTTGCGGAGCGGCTGCGGGTCGATACCGTGGGCCTCGTTGTACGCGACCTGCTTCGCCCGGCGCCGATCTGTCTCGTCGATGGCCTCCCGCATCGAATCGGTCATCTTGTCCGCGTACATATGCACTTCGCCGGAGACATTGCGGGCGGCGCGGCCGATGGTCTGGATGAGGCTGCGTGATGACCGCAGGAAACCTTCCTTGTCGGCGTCCAGGATCGAAACCAGCGACACCTCAGGCAGGTCCAGGCCCTCCCGCAGCAGGTTGATGCCGACCAGCACGTCGTAGTCGCCGAGCCGCAGCTGGCGCAGCAGTTCCACCCGGCGCAAGGTGTCCACCTCGGAATGCAGATAACGCACCCGGATGCCCATCTCCAGCAGGTAGTCGGTGAGGTCCTCGGCCATCTTCTTGGTCAGCGTTGTCACCAGCACCCGCTGGTCGGCGTCGGCGCGTTTACGGATCTCGCCGATCAGGTCGTCGATCTGCCCCTTGGTTGGCTTCACCACGACCTGAGGGTCCACCAAGCCGGTGGGCCGAATCACCTGTTCGACGAACTCGCCGGCGGCCTGGCTGAGTTCGTAGGGCCCCGGGGTAGCAGACAGGTACACCGTCTGGCCGATCCGGTCGGCGAACTCCTCCCACGTCAGCGGGCGGTTGTCGCACGCCGACGGCAACCGGAATCCGTACTCGACGAGGTTGCGCTTACGCGACATGTCGCCCTCGTACATGCCGCCGATCTGCGGGACGGTGACGTGCGACTCGTCGATGACGAGCAGGAAATCCTCCGGGAAGTAGTCGAGCAAGGTCGCCGGCGGCGAGCCCGCCCCTCTGCCGTCGATGTGGCGCGAGTAGTTCTCAATGCCCGAACAAAACCCGACCTGCCGCATCATTTCGATGTCGTAGTTGGTGCGCATCCGCAGCCGCTGGGCCTCCAGGAGCTTGCCCTCGCGCTCGAATTCGGCGAGCCGCGCGGCGAGTTCCTCCTCGATGGTGGAGATCGCCTGAGCCATCCGCTCGGGGCCGGCCACATAGTGGGTGGCGGGGAAGATCCGCAGCGAATCGACCTGGCGGATCACATCGCCGGTCAGCGGGTGCAAGTAGTACAGCGCCTCGATTTCGTCGCCGAAGAACTCGATGCGAATCGCCAACTCTTCGTAAGACGGGATGATCTCCACGGTGTCGCCGCGCACCCGGAACGAGCCGCGGGTGAAAGACACGTCGTTGCGGGAGTACTGCACGTCGACTAGCAGCCGCAACAGGCCGTCCCGGGCCACCTCGGTGCCGACCTGCAGCTCAACCGAGCGGTCCAGGTAAGACTGCGGTGTGCCCAGGCCGTAGATGCACGACACGGACGCCACCACCACCACGTCGCGGCGCGACAGCAGCGACGACGTCGCGGAGTGCCGCAGCCGCTCCACGTCGTCGTTGATCGAGCTGTCTTTTTCGATGTAGGTGTCGGTCTGCGCGATGTACGCCTCTGGCTGGTAGTAGTCGTAGTACGAAACGAAGTACTCGACCGCGTTGTGCGGCAACATCTCTCGCAGCTCGTTGGCCAGCTGGGCGGCCAGCGTCTTGTTGGGCGCCATCACCAGGGCGGGCCGCTGCAGCCGCTCGATGAGCCATGCGGTGGTGGCCGACTTCCCGGTGCCGGTGGCGCCGAGCAGGACTACGTCGCGTTCCCCCGCCAGAACCCGCCGCTCCAGCTCGGCGATGGCCGCCGGCTGGTCGCCGGCCGGCTGGTGCGGACTGACCACCTCAAAGCGCGCGCCGGCGCGCACGACCTCATCAACCGCGCGGTACTCCGAATGCGCGACAACCGGATGCTCAGTGGCGAAAGCCATGCCCCCAGGGTAGATCGAGGTACCGACAAGTCGAGCGCGGCGAGCGTCCGCGAAATGCCGGCTTTAGCGGCGTGTCGCCGTACAAACACGCGCCCTCGCTGTCAGCCAGTCAGTGGGGCCGGTCAGTGCCGGGTCCACAACCGGCTGGCCGGATCGCATTGCAGCAGGTAGCCATCGCTGGAGGTGGACATCGCGAACACCGGCACGTCAGGCAGGTCACACGAGCTGCCGACGCCGTGCACCCCCGTCGCGATCGGGGCTTTGTCCCAGGTGGTGCCCTCGCAGACGACCTGCTCGTTATTGGTCGGGTCATAGGCAAGCTTGTCGACGTCGCTGCACGTTCCCCCGAGGACGGGCGGAACCGGGTGCGACGGCGTCGTCGATGAGTTGATCACCTGGGCGGGATCCGCCAAGTTCACGCCGGCGGGCACGTCACCGACCCGGTTGGCCACCACGGGCACCCGGACGACGGCGCCTTGCGCGCCGCACTCGTTGCTGAGCACGGTCTCGGTTTCGGTGCCGCGCAGCGTACCGTCGGCTTGTGGCGCCAGCGACCACGCCACTGTCTCCTGCTGGGTGGCCGTGACCTGCCCGTTGGGCAGGCGGCAGCCCACCCGCTCCTGCACCGGAGCGCCCTGCCAGTAGCCGGCGACGAAACGCAGGGTGTCTGCCTGACCGCCATCGGTGGTGCTGACCGCCTGGTGGGTGGCGTCGTCCAGCTGGGTGCCGGTGGCCGCGCACCCGTTGGTGGTGCAGACCGAACGGAAGGCCCACCAGTTGGCGGTGGTTCCGTCGTGGCGGATCGGGATGCCGTTGGTGGTCTTCTTGCTGCGGTCGTAGGTCAATTGGTAGGTGCCGTTGAGTACCGGCCCTTTGTTGGTAGGCGTGGCGCTGGGGGCGGGCGCGGAGGGCTTCGAGGCCAGGGCGGGGGGCACCGAGCCGTCGGGCTGGAAGGTGTACAGCGCCGACCAGGTCACCGCGATCGCGATCAGCACCGCGAGAACCAGCGCCACCGACCACCGGGTCCTCGACGAAAACTTGTGCGTCATGAGCGCGAGAACGCCGCGGAACCCGCTCCGTCGGGCCGGCGCGGCCGTGGTCGCACCGAGTTGCAGGCCCCGGCCAAAGTCGGAGTCGACGCCGGCCTCCTCGCTGATGGCGGCCGAAAATGCGCGACACCGCGCGAACCTGTCCTCGGGATCTTTGGAAAGGGCTTTGAAGAACACCTCGTCCAGGTGTTCGAGGTCGGGACGATAGTCGCTGAGCCGGGGCGGATCTTCGTGCAGGTGCTGGCTGATGACGGCGATCGGGTTGGAGTGCTGGAACGGCGGCGCACCGGTCAGCAGATGAAAAGCCGTTGCGGCCAAGGCGTATTGGTCTGCCCGCCCGTCGATGTTGGCACCCGTCAGCTGTTCCGGTGCGGCGTAGGCAACCGTGCCCACGGCGACATTGGTTTCGGTGATGCCGCTGATGTCGCCAAGGTGGCGAGCTACACCGAAGTCCGCCAACAGGATGCGACGTTCGCCCTCTTCGGGGTGGGTGAGCAGGATGTTGGCGGGTTTGACGTCGCGGTGCAGCAGCCCGCGATCGTGGGCATAGTCAAGCGCGCCGGCGACGGCCTGGACGATGGCGCACACCTCGTGGATCGGCATGCCGTCCTGATAGCGCTCCTTTACCAGCCGGGAGGCATCGGTGCCGTCGACGTAGTCCATGGAGATCCACAGCTGACCGTTGAATTCGCCGCGGTCGTGCACACCGACGATGTGCGGGTGCCAAAGCGTTGCGGCGAGATCTGCCTCCCGGTTGAACCTTTCGCGGAACTCACGATCCGCGGTGATCGCCTCGGCGAGGACCTTAATCACATCGCGACGCGGCAACCTCGGGTGCAAGGCCAGATAGACCTCGGCCATCCCGCCGGCGCCCAGCGGGCGCAGGATCGTGTAGCCGGCGAACGGCGCGCCGCTCGAGATCGAAGGGCGCGGCCCGGTGGCGTCACCCCGGTAGTCCAACCGATCCAGCTCCGCGGATTCCGCGTTCGGAGTCGAGCCGACCGGCGGGACGCGGCGCGGCAAGTGCGCGGCTGCGGGCGGAAGAGATTGAGAGCCCGAGCGCGCGGCCCCACGAGGCAGACGCGGGTTGCTGAGCAGCCGTCGGCGGCCATCGAGTCGCCTGGTGATGCCCTTGCCCTCGTCCATCTAAAGTTGCCCCCCATTTGCTCCGCAGGTCCGGACGTATGCCTATGTACTTCTCATGTCCCTCTCACATTCGAATAATGCCGGATGCACGTGGGCGATTCGTCGCAGCAAGCTATGAAACGGCTATGCGTGGCCAGATCGAAATAAAGCGAAGTCACAGGCGAGTCCCATGGAGACCATTCCTGCCACTCACCGATACTTGAGTAGTGAGTCGACCCGCACCCCCGGTGCTAACAATTCGGCACGACGGGTCCCAACGTTCCTTCGCAGCAGGTCATGAGGTTGTCGTCGGGCGTGATCAGGACGCCGACTTGCGGATCGCCGACCCACGGATTTCGCGCGCGCACCTGATCCTGCGGTTCGACCAGGGCCGCTGGCTGGCCATCGACAACGGGTCGTTGAACGGGACCTACGTCAACGGCTACCGGATGCCGGTCATCGACATCCACGACGGCCAGAGCATCAACGTGGGGAATCCGCAGGGGCCACGGCTGACCTTCGCGATCGGCCCGCAGCAAGGGCACAGCAACCGGCCGCCCCACANNGCCGCCACCGCCGCGGGTACCGCCACGCACGATGCCGCCCGAGGAACTGACCGTGGTCAACGCCGGGCCGGAACCCCCGGCGCACCTGACACCGCGCGCCGGGACCAGCACCGGTTCGGTTGTCCCGCCGGGTGCCTCGATGCCGCCGGCCGAGTTCACCATCGTCGGCGCCACGGCGGGCGACGACTCGAACCTCGCGACGAGAATGGTGAAGTTCTTGTCGCAGCGCCCGTCTGCTTCGCGACCCGCAAGCACCGCAGGCACCGTGACGATTGGCCGCGCCAGCGACAGCGACATCGTCGTCCCCGACGTCTTGGCATCCCGCGAGCACGCGACACTGGTTTTGACGCCGCTGGGCACCGAGATCCGGGACCGCAGCGTCAACGGAACATTCGTCAACGGCACCCGGGTCGGGTCGGCGATCTTGACCGAGGGCGACGTGGTCACCATCGGCAACGTCGACCTGGTGTTCAGTAACAGCACCCTGCTCCCCCGTACCGAAGCCGCGGCGCGCACCGGCGGTCTGGAGGTCCGCGGGGTCCGCTACGTCGTCGACAACGGCAAACAACTGCTGGACAACATCTCGATGACCGCAAGGCCCGGCACGCTGACCGCCATCATCGGCGGGTC
>PLSK01000132.1:11526-20544 GCA_003165155.1 Mycobacterium sp.
GTGCACCGTCAGCTGACCGTGAACCAGGCGCTGGGCTACGCCGCCGAACTACGGCTACCACCGGACACCAGCAAATCCGACCGTGCGCGGATCGTCGCCCAGGTACTCGAGGAACTCGACCTGACCAAGCACGCCGACACCAGGGTGGACAAGCTGTCCGGAGGCCAACGCAAACGCGCTTCGGTGGCACTGGAACTGCTCACCGGGCCGTCGCTGCTGATCCTGGACGAGCCGACATCGGGCCTGGACCCTGCCCTGGACCACCAGGTGATGATGATGCTGCGCCAGTTGGCCGACGCCGGCCGCGTGGTGATCGTGGTGACGCACATGTTGTCCTACCTCGACATCTGCGACCAGCTGCTGCTGGTGGCACCGGGCGGCAAGACGGCCTACTACGGCTCACCGGACCAGATCGGTGAGGCGATGGGGACCACCAACTGGGCCAAGATCTTTACCAAGGTGGGCGCCGACCCCGAAGAAGCCAACCGCCGCTTCCTTGCGCAGGCCGAGGCCGAGAAGCGGGTGTTGCCGGACAAGGCCGTCGAGAAGGGCGATCTGGGCAAGCCGGTGCACACCAGTGTGCGCCGCCAGATCTCGACGATTTCGCGCCGACAGGTCCGCCTTGTCGTCGCCGACCGCGCCTACTTCATCTTCCTGGCGGTGTTGCCGTTCATCCTGGGCGTGCTGTCCCTGACCGTTCCCGGCAGCAATGGCTTCCACCTCCCGGTGCCGCACTCGGGTGTTCCCGACGAATCCGTCCAGATACTGAACCTGCTGCTGCCCGCGGCGGCGTTCATGGGCACCGCGCTGACCATCCGCGACCTCGTCGGCGAACGCGCCATCTTCCAGCGCGAACAGGCCGTCGGATTGTCCACCTCGGCATACCTGCTGGCCAAGACCGCCGTCTACTGCGGGTTCGCCATCGTGCAGTCGGCCATCATCACCGCGATCGTGGTGGTGGGTAAGAGCGCGCCCGCCCGTGGCGGCACCGTGTTCGGGCACGGCAACGTGGCGGCCACCGCCGAGCTGCTTCTGGCTGTGGCGGGCACCTGCGTAGCCTCCGCAGTGCTCGGCCTGGTCATCTCGTCGTTGGTCCGATCCAGCGAACAGATCATGCCGCTGTTCGTGGTGTCGGTGATGGCGCAGTTGGTGCTGTGCGGCGGAATGGTCCCGGTCACCGGCCGCCTCGGCCTCGACCAGTTATCCGTTTTCATGCCCGCGCGTTGGGGGTACGCCGCGGCGGCGTCGACGATCGACCTGCGCACCCTGGTGCCCGGCGCCGAGGTCCCCCGCGACCGGTTCTGGGAGCACACGACCAAGATCTGGCTACTCGATATGGGCATGCTGGCCGGGCTTTCCCTGTTCTATCTGGGCTTTGTGCGGTGGAAGATCAGTCTGCGCCGGTGACGGTAAGCTGACGCCATTCATCCGCCCAAGCACGAGACGTTCGATCTGGTCGCTCGCACCAACACCGATCCCAAGGGCATTGTGCGGGCCGTCGACGAGTACGGGGTTCGCCCGTGGGGGCTCTACCTAGCCAGGCCCACTCCCGGTCGGGCCCAGTTCCACTACCTCGAGTCGTGGTTGCTGCCGTCGATTGGCCTGCGCGCCACGATCTTTCACTTCAACCCGGGCCATGAACGCGATCAGGACTACTACCTCGATGTGGGCGAATACACGCCGGGGCCGGACGTGTGGCGTTCCGAAGACCATTACCTCGACATCGTGGTCCGCACCGGCACGGGCGCGGAGCTGGCCGATGTCGACGAGTTGCTCGACGCCGCGCGCCTCGGCCTGGTGACACCGGAAGTCGCCGAGCAGGCGGTGCGCCGGGCCGTGGACACCATCGACGGGCTGGCCCGCAACGACTATGACCTGGCGCGCTGGCTGGCCGGGCACGGCATGAAACTCACCTGGCGCGGGGCTTAGCCCCGTCCACCGGGCGGAAGGAAACGTGATGACGGACGCGCATGACCTCATTTNNAGCCCGGTGAGCTAAAAGCCTTTGGAGGCAAGCCAGTTCAGGGTGACGTCGGCGACGTCTTTCCAACCGTTGTCGATCGTCAGGGAATGGCCTTTGCCCTCGAAGATATGTAATTCGGTGTCCGACCGACCCTTTGAGTACATCGCGAACACCTCTTCGGTGACGGTTAATGGGACGACGTGGTCCTCGGTTCCCGACGTCAGCAGAAGCGGCCCCCGCGCAACCAAATGAGTGTTGACCTTGGCCGGTGAGTGCGAAAAGAGATTCGCGCCGGCGTCCTGGAACAAGGGCCGGCCGGGACCCGGGATGGTCCACTCGGCGTGCAGGGCGTCGGATTCCTCTTCGGTGAGCGTGTTGCCGAAGGAGTAGTGAAACTGCTTGGCCGTCAACGACACGTTGCGGTGCAGGTTCGCCGGATTGCTCAGTACCGGAAAGGCCGACTTCAGCTGCGCATAGGGCAGCGCCTTGACACCCTTGATCGGAGCGGGGTCGATGGCCACGGCTGCGGCGACCGCGTTCTTGGCCAGTAGCTCCTGGGCAATGAGGCCACCGAACGAGTGACCGATCGCGATGGGCTTGATCTCCGGCGAGCCGATGAGTTCGGCATAGTGGTCGACCATTTCGGCGATGCCGACGTTGTTGAGCGCTTCGGGGTTTTCGCGGGTGGCGGCCACCGTTGGCCCATCGCCGGGCCACCCCGGCGCCGACACGCTGTAGCCGTTGCTCTCGAACAGCTCTAGCCAGGGCTGCCAGGCGGTGGAGTGAATCCACAGGCCGTGGATGAAGATCAGCGGGTGGCGCTTGGTCGCTGCTGTCATGAAGTGCTCCTTAAAGATGGTGGTTTGAGTGAGGTCACTGCCCCGAGCGACGGAATGATCCGCAGGTCTGCGGCAAGCGGCCAGCGTCTGCAAATATGTCCATCAGGGTCCTCAATTTCGTGTCAGTGCTGTCTATCGGGTGGAAGCCGTTGCGCTGCATGGCCTGACGGTTTTCCACCACAGCGGTCCGAAAACGAAGCAATATCCGCTGACACTTGTCGGAGGTAACAACCAATTGTAGCCGGTCGGTGCGGGAAACGAGCTTAGGGTGAATGCGGCCGCCAGCCAGTCGAGTCGGCCCACTCCCACGCCCGCCGGTAGGCATCGGAAAACCACGGCTCCTTGGCCGTGACGTAACGGATGACGTCTCCGCGTCCGCTGGCATCGGCCATGCGCTTGACTTCCAGATACCCGGCGCACACATCGGGGTTGGCGGTCAACCAGTCAACGAAGAGCAGGGCGAACTGCTGGTTGGGCCAACCATCCACCCGGATGTGCACATTGGTCGGCCGACCCGGATCCGCCGAGGCGTGAATCCGCTTGTGCCACAGTGCCGGATCGTCACTGTGGTCGTAGCTGTCCACCGTGCTGCGGGCATCTGATTTGGCGGCGTCCTGGGTGATGTGGTCAAGGCGGGGGTAGCCGGCGGGCAACAACACCTCGGCAAGTTCGTCGGCCACCGCTAACGACTCGACGGTGACCTGGATGTCGATGACGTCTTTGGCGTCCAATCCCGGGACGGCCGTCGACCCGATGTGGTCGACCCGCAACACCCGATGGCCGCAGGTGGTCTTCAACCGGTTGACGATGCGCTGTGCCTGGTCCGGCCAGGTCGGATCGGCCGGCACCAACCGCGCCGGTGTGCGCACGGGCTGACGCTCGCTCAGATTGTGGGCGAAGGGCAGTATCCGGTTGTCCCACACATCGTGGGCTCGCTCGATCAGGTCCTCTGGGCTGCCCGAGTTCTCCAGCCAGATATCGGCGACGGCACGACGCTGCTCGTCGGTCGCCTGCGCGGCGATCCTCGCGCGGGCGTCTTCCTCGGGCATGCCACGCTGGTCGATCAGTCGCCGCAGGCGCACATCGACGTCGGCATGCACCACCACGACCAACGGGAACAGCGGCGCCATCCCCGATTCCACCAGTAGTGGAATGTCTTCCACGACAACGGAGTCTTCGGGCACCGACGCAATGATCTCGGTGCGCCGCTGACCCACCAACGGATGAACAATGCTGTTCAGCTTTTGGCGTGCCTCGTCATCCGTGAACGCCTTGGCGGCCAAGGCCGGCCGATCCAGCGATCCATCGGGCAGCAAAATGTCGTCGCCGAATGCCTCGACCAGCGAAGCCAGCCCTTGGGTACCGGGCTGGACCACCTCGCGCGAGATCACATCGCCGTCGACGATGATCCCACCGCATTTCGCGAAGGTGCTGGACAGCGCCGACTTCCCGGCCCCGATGCCACCGGTCAACCCGATGCGCAGCATTACCTGAGCGCGAAGCAGCCGGTGGGTATCAGGAGACTATGCGTTGCCGGCGAGCTTTTCCCGCAGGGCAGCCAGTTGGGCATCGCTGGCCAGCGATCCACCGGCGGCCTTCTCCGAGGAAGCACCGTTGCTCTGCGTCTGGTGGTCGCCACTGCTGTGCCCCTCGGCCTCGGCTGCGGCGAACTTCTCCATCTGCGCGGTGTGCATCTTGTGCCGGCGCTCGGCCTCGGCGTAGCGGGCTTCCCACTCGTTGCGCTGGGTGTCGAATCCGTCGAGCCATTCGTTGGTCTCGGGGTCGAAGCCCTCGGGGAAGATGTAGTTGCCCTGCTCGTCGTAGCTGTCGGCCATGCCGTACTTGGCCGGGTCGAATTCCTCGGTGTAGTCCTCGTTGGCCTGCTTGAGCGACAACGAAATCCGGCGACGCTCCAGGTCGATGTCGATGACCTTGACCATCGCGTCGTCGCCGACGGCAACCACCTGGTCGGGGACCTCGACGTGCCGCTCGGCCAGCTCGGAGATGTGCACCAGACCCTCGATGCCCTCCTCGACGCGAACGAACGCGCCGAACGGAACCAGCTTGGTGACCTTGCCCGGCACGATCTGGCCGATGGCGTGGGTGCGGGCGAAGTGCCGCCACGGGTCTTCCTGCGTCGCCTTGAGCGACAACGAAACCCGCTCGCGGTCCATGTCGACGTCGAGAACCTCGACGGTGACCTCGTCGCCCACCGTGACCACCTCGGACGGATGGTCGATGTGCTTCCAGGACAGCTCGGAGACGTGCACCAGGCCGTCCACACCACCGAGGTCGACGAAGGCGCCGAAGTTGACGATGGACGAGACCACACCCTTGCGGATGGTGCCCTTCTGCAGCTGGTTGAGGAACTCGCTGCGCACCTCGGACTGGGTCTGCTCCAGCCAGGCGCGGCGCGACAGCACCACGTTGTTGCGGTTCTTGTCCAGCTCGATGATCTTGGCCTCGATCTCCTTGCCGATGTACGGCTGCAGATCGCGGACGCGTCGCATCTCCACCAGCGAGGCGGGCAGGAAGCCGCGCAACCCGATGTCCAGGATCAGGCCACCCTTGACCACCTCGATGACGGTGCCCTTGACGGCCTCGTCCTTCTCCTTGAGCGCCTCGATGGTGCCCCAGGCGCGCTCGTACTGCGCGCGCTTCTTGGAGAGGATGAGACGGCCTTCTTTGTCCTCTTTGGTGAGGACCAGGGCTTCGACCTCGTCACCGACGGAAACGACCTCATTGGGGTCGACGTCGTGCTTGATGGAGAGCTCGCGGGCGGGGATGACCCCTTCGGTCTTGTAGCCGATGTCGAGGAGCACCTCGTCCCGGTCAACCTTGACGATGGTGCCTTCGACGATGTCGCCATCGTTGAAGTACTTGATCGTCTTATCTATTGCGGCGAGAAAGTCCTCGGCGGAGCCNNGCTCCGGACAGGTTGGGTCGTAGGGATAAATCGGGAATTACCAGTCGAGGTTACTCGACTGGGCGCACGCTGGACAAACTCGACCCGGCCACGCAGTGCGCGACCCGGCTCGAAGTCTGTGCCCAGCGTAACGGCACGGCGAATTCTTGGCTGATTTTGCGTGCCCAAGCTGTGTTCGGCGACGTCCAGGCGGCACATAGAGCGTGCGCCGCGGGGCGCCCAGCCTGCGGTGATGGCGTCGAGCCTGCGGCGACGGCGACAAAATTCGCGTTTTGTGCACACCCTGGCCGCAGTCTCGGTAGCCCCGGTTTGCAGTCCCGGCACCCCGTCAATGCGCCGCAGCATCCCAGCTGCGGCCGTAACCCACCGACACCTCCAGCGGGACGTCGAGCGGATAGGCGCCGCCCATCTTGTCGCGGATCAGGGCTTCGAGCTGTTCCCGCTCGCCGGAAGCGACTTCGAACAGCAACTCGTCGTGCACCTGCAGCAACATTCGCGAGGCCAGCCCGGTCTCTTTGATCGCCTTGTCGACTTCGATCATCGCCACCTTGATGATGTCGGCCGCGCTGCCCTGGATGGGCGCGTTGAGCGCCGCCCGCTCGGCGGCCTCGCGCACCTGGCGATTACTGCTGTCCAGCTCGGGAAGGTAGCGCCGGCGCCCCAACACCGTCGAGGTGTAGCCGTCTTTGCGGGCCTGTTCGACCACATCCATCAGGTAGTCGCGGACCCCGCCGAACCGGGCGAAGTAGGCGTCCATCTGGACCTTCGCCTCCTCAGTCGAGATCTTGAGCTGGGCAGCCAGCCCGTACGCACTTAGCCCGTAGGCCAGCCCGTACGACATCGCCTTGACCCGGCGGCGCAGCTCGGCGGTGACCTCCTCGATCGGCACGCCGAATGCGCGCGACCCGACGAACGTGTGCAGATCCTCGCCCGTATTGAATGCTTCGATCAGGCCTTCGTCTCGGGACAGGTGCGCCATGATCCGCATTTCGATCTGGCTGTAGTCGGCGGTGATCAACTCGGCATAGGAACAATCGGGGCCATCACCGACCACGAACGCATCCCGAATCTGCCGGCCGGCGTCGGTGCGGATCGGGATGTTCTGCAGATTGGGTTCGGTCGACGACAGCCTGCCGGTCGCCGCGATGGTCTGGTTGAACGTGGTGTGGATCCGGCCGTCCGCGGCCACCGCCTGCAGCAGCCCGTCGACGGTGACTTTCAGCCGGGTGACGTCGCGATGTGCCAGCAGATGCTGCAGAAACGGGTGGCCCGTCTTGTCNNAGCTGCTTGGGGGAACCCAGGTTGATCTGCTTGCCGATCACCGCGTACGCGGCCTCGGCGGCGTCGCGGATCTGATCGCCGAATTGGCTTTGCAGCTCGGTCAGCTGCTGCAAGTCGACGGCGATGCCGGCGGCCTCCATATCGGCCAGCACGTGCTGCACCGGCAACTCCATGTCACCGAGCAATGCGGTGGAGTCGATGCGTTCCAGCTCGGCGTCCAGCGCATCGGCCAGATCCGCCACGGCCCGCGAACGCAGGATCGCCGTCTGGACCGCTTGCTCGTCCACCCCGTCCATGTCATCGAGAAGCGAAAGCTGTTGTTGCTCAGGTGCATCCGCGCGCAATTCGCGGCGCAGGTAACGCAGCGAAAGGTCGTCCAAGGTGAAGCTGCGCTGCCCCGGCCGCACCAGATAGGCCGCCAGCGCCGTGTCGGAGGTGACGCCGTTGAGTGTCCAGCCGCGGCCCGCGAGGTCGTGGATAGCCAGCTTGGCTTCGTGCAGCGCTTTGGGTTTCGCCGAATCGGCGAACCAGTCCGCCAGCGCCTTGTCGTCGGCCGGAGTCAACGTCTCGGTATCGACGTAACCGCCTTCGCCGTCGGCCGCGGCGATAGCCAACGCGGTGGCGTCCCCGTCGTAGGGCAGGTGGGTACCCACGACGGCGAGCCCGGACCGCCGCCCGTCGCTGGCGTGCGCGGCCAGCCATGGCCCGACAGTGCCGGGTTCCAGCGCACCGCCGCGCACGTCGAAACCCTCGTCGACCTCAGGCTCGACGGCCACCAGGGTGTCGAACAAGCGGTCCCGCAATACCCGGAACTCGAGATCGTCGAAGAGGCGGTGGATCTGGTCGCGGTCCCACGGCCGCAGGCGCAACGTGTCCGGCGTTTGCGCCAGCGGCACGTCGCGGACCAACTCGGTGAGCTCCCGGTTGCGGATCACGCTAGCCAGGTTCTCCCGCAGCGAGTCGCCGACCTTGCCGCGCACCGAGTCGACCTTGTCGACCAGCTCCTGCAGAGAGCCGTACTCGATGATCCACTTCGAAGCGGTCTTCTCCCCTACGCCCGGAATGCCGGGCAAGTTGTCGCTCGGATCGCCTCGCAGAGCGGCGAAGTCGGGGTATTGCGACGGGGTCAGGCCATACTTTTCGACGACGGCATCCGGGGTGAAGCGGGTGAGTTCGCTGACGCCTTTGATCGGGTAGAGCACCGTCACGTCGTCGCTGACCAGCTGCAGCGCGTCACGATCACCAGTGACCACCAAGACCCGGTAGCCCTCGTTCTCCGCCTGGGTGCCCAGCGTCGCAATGATGTCGTCGGCCTCGAATCCGGCCTCGGCGAGCACCGTGATGCCCAACGCGACGAGCACTTCCTTGGTGATGTCGATCTGACCGTGGAACTCGTCGGGCGTCGATGACCGGTTGGCTTTGTACTCCGGGTAGCGCTCGGAGCGGAACGTCTGCCGTGACACGTCGAACGCCGCGGCGATGTGCGTCGGCGCCTCGTCGCGCAGCAGATTGATCAACATGGCGGTGAAACCGTAAACCGCGTTGGTGGTGAGCCCGCCGCGGGTCTTGAAGTTCTCCGCGGGCAGCGCGTAGAAGGCCCGGTAGGCCAGCGAATTGCCATCCAGCAGCATCAGCGTCGGCTTGGCTTGTTCCTGACTGGCGGCGGGCACGGCTCTCACTCTATGCACCGACTCCGACGCGGTCCGCGGTCGGTAAAACTGCAACACGTTTCAGTTCTATGTCTTGGCTGGGTAGTCTGGCCAGGTGCCAGAGGTCACCAGCCAAGAACCCGCCATCGACGGGTGGTTCGCCACCGATGACGCCGGAAAGCCGCATCTGGTCGGCAGTAAATGCCCCCAGTGCGGCACCTACGTCTTCCCGCCCCGCGAGAACAACTGCCCCAATCCGGCGTGCGACAGCGACACGCTAGAGGCCGTCGCATTGTCGAGGCGGGGAACGCTGTGGAGCTACACGGAAAACCGGTACCCACCGCCGGCGCCCTACCCCGC
>PLSK01000319.1 GCA_003165155.1 Mycobacterium sp.
CGAGGTCGACCCGGTAGTCGGGAATCCGTTCGAGCACCGCCTTGACCATGATCTCCGACATCAGACGGGCCAAATGAGATCCGATGCAGCGATGCGGCCCGAGCCCGAAGGCGAGGTGGCGGTTGGGTGCGCGATCCAGGACGACTTCGTCGGCTCGCTCGAACTCCCGCTCGTCGTGGTTGGCGGCCAGCCAGCTGATGATGACCTGGTCGTTGCGCCTCAGCTGTTGGCCGCCGAGGACGACGTCGCGAGTCACCGTGCGGCTCAGTGACTTATTGACCGAGAAGTAACGCAGAAATTCGTCGGTCGCGGTGCGGTAGAGCTCCGGGTGATCGATGAGCTGTTGCCGCAGCTCGGGGTGGGTGCCCAGGTGCAGCAGGGTCAGCGCGGTCTGCGATGTGGTGGTATCGACGCCGCCCGCGATGAGATTCCAGAGGATGTTGAGCAGCTGGGCGTCGTCGAGACGCTTGCCCTCGAATTCGAACTGAATGAGGAAGCTGGTCAGGTCGTCTCGAGCCTCGGCCCTTCGGCTCGAGGCGAATTCGATGACGTCGGCCATCATTGCGGGGACCGCGGCGACCGCCGTGGCGTACTCGTCGCTGTCCTGGGGCACGGCCATCACGGAATGGAAGAGGTTGGCGTAGAGCTGCCAATTGTCGTAGGGCAGGCCCATCAGCCTCATGGTGAGAATGGCCGGGACCGGGCTGGCGTAGTCGAGCACCAGGTCCAGCTGTCCTTCGCCGATACGTTGATCGAGGAACCAGTGCGCGGACTGCTCCATGAAGGGCTGCATTTTCTGGACCGCTCCCGGGGAGAAGAACGGGGCAAGGGCATGCCGTAGGGCCAGGTGATAGGGACCGTCGACCTCGCCGATGCCGAGGGCGGGTTGGCCTTCGGGGCGGGGGACACCCATCTCGCCCTGGTAGTCCACGCCGTCGGCGGCGTTCGGTTCGTATTTGTGCGAGAAGGTGGCGTCGTCTCGGGCGGTGTGGGATACGGCATCGTAGCTGCTCAGGAACCAGAAACCGCCGTAGTTCTCGTTCCAGGCGACGGGGCACTTTTGCCGAAGCTCGGCGTTGATCGCGGATTGGTCGAGGTTGAACTGGTCGGAGTGGTGATCGAAGTCGACAATGGCGTCGGCGCTGACGTCGGGGCGGGTAGCCATCGAAAAGTCCTCCAACACACTGAGATCTGCTGNNCCGTGCAGAAGTGGGTATGGCGGTTCTTGAACTTTGAACGGACAGTTGTGATTTCGTCAGCATAGGGGAGGGCCCGGTGTCCGATGGCCTGTCTCGTGCGGCTCTGTGGTCGGCTGCCCACGCCGAGCGCGCCGCCCTCGCCGACGATCTCGCCGGCCTTGGCCAGGCGCAGTGGGCGCAGCGGTCGCTGTGTGGACAGTGGGTGGTCGAAGAAGTCGTCGCCCACCTCACGGCGGCAGCGAGCCTGGGTTCATTGCGTTGGATTGCCAGTGTCATGGGCGCGCGCTTCGACTTCGACCTGCACAACGCCCGACGTCTGGCCGAGCATCGCGGCCCGACGCCGGCCGAGACCCTCGAGCGGTTTCGGCGGGTCATCACCAGCACCATGGCGCCGCCCGGTCCCACCGCGGCATGGCTTGGTGAGGTGGTCGTGCACGCCCAAGACATCCGGCGGGCTCTCGCGCTGCCGCACACGCCCCCGATTGAGGTCGTCGGCGCCGTCGGCCGCTTCTATGCCCGGCGGAACGTCACCGGTTTCGGCCGCAGCACCATCGAGGGCCTGCGCCTCGAGGCGACCGATGGGCCATTCTCGACTGGCGCCGGCCCGGTGGTCAGCGGGACGACGCTGGCATTGACCATGGCGATGGCCGGCCGCCGTGCCTACTGCGACGACCTCACCGGCCCGGGCGTCGCTACCCTGCGCGCCCGCTGCAAACCTGCGTGACCAGCGGCCGATCGCCGTGTGAGACGGTTTCAGTCATGACAGGCAACCAATCAGTTTTCAATCACGTTGGATTGTGCGTCGCCGATCGCGAGCGGTCACGCCGTTTCTACGAGGGGCTGCTGGGGTTTCAGTTCTGGTGGGAACTCGATGCGCCCGAGAAAGGCACCGCCGAGCTTCTGCAGCTGGAAGGACCCGTCGGACTGCATGCGACGTATCTGGTTCGCGACGGGTTGGTGCTTGAACTGCTCGACTATTCGGGGCGCCAAGTTCATGCCGGTTCCAAGCGAGTGATGGATCAGGTTGGACTGACTCATATTTCGTTCTCGGTGTCGGATCTCGCCGATGTTTTGGAGAAGGCCGAGCATTACGGGGGAGCGGTGGTCGTGGGGGCGGTGTCGGCGGGGTCGGCGATGGTCCGGGATCCCGATGGGCAGTTATTGGAATTGCTTTCGGATGGTTGGCTTTCGGTGCTGCCGCCTCGGCCCTAGTGGTGTGTCTGTGAATTNNTAACGTCGATCTCGAGGACATCGTTGGCAACAAACCCCCACCACATCAAATCGCAGGCAGACCACTAGCTCGCCGAGCAGACACAGAATCGCACGCGGGGACGCGTAGTGCGATTCTGTGTCTGCTTGCGGGGTGGGATAGTGATCAACCCATGAGAAAGGCAAAAGGACATGTCGAGCAATCTGACCGAACAGACGATTACCGAGGCCGTGCAGCGCAGCTTTGACACCTCGAGCGATGAGCGCTTCCGTGAACTGTTCGTCAGCCTGGTGCAGCACCTGCATGATTTCGCGCGGGAGGTACGGCTGACCGGTGACGAGTGGTTCACCGCAATGGATTTCATCGAACGCATGGGCAAGATATCCAGCCCGACCCGGCAGGAGGTCGTGCTGCTGTCCGACCTGCTGGGCTTGTCCATGCTGTTGGACAAGATCAACGAGCATGCCGGGGGATCGACCACAGACTCGGCGCTGCTGGGACCGTTCTACGTCGAGGGCCGTCCGACGGCCGCTAACGGGGACGACATCTCCAATGGCGTTGCGGGCACGCCAATGTTCGTCACCGGTCGGGTCGTCGACGAAGAGGGCAGACCGATCGCCGGCGCCCACGTGGACACCTGGCACAGCGATGGCGCGGGGTTCTATGACGTTCAGCAGACCGAGAAGCTGCATGACGAGTTTGCCATGCGCGCGCTGCTTACGGCCGACGATGACGGCAAGTTCTGGTACCGATCAATCACACCCCGCTACTACCCGGTTCCCACCGACGGTCCCTGCGGCGAAATCATGCGAGCCGCAAATCGATCCGTGATGCGACCCCAGCACGTGCACTTCTGGTTCCACGCCGACGGTTACCAACAGTTGATCACGCAGCTGTTTCTGCGCGACGACCCCTACATCGGCCGTGACGCGGTCTTCGCGGATCAGACCTCGCTGCAGGCGGATTTCATGCGCCACGAGCCCGGTATCGCCCCGGACGGAACGACAGTCGACGAGCCCTTCGTGACGCTCGACTGGACATTCACGCTCGCCGCCAAATAGACCCGCTCGCCCAGTGCCGCGAGACTGTAACTGGCAACATGTTTCTCGAGTGAGACCGTCGGTAGTTGCACTTTCGCGGTGAAAGGAATCCAATGACACGAATCCCGCTCGTCAACCTTGAGCAGCAACCCGAATCGATTCGCCAGTGGACCGCCCGTCGCGGCAACCTTGATGTGTTCCGGCTGCTTGCCAACGCCCCCAAGGTGTTTGGCGGATGGACGGATATGGTCGACGAATTGTTCGCGAGCCCGACCTTCGATGCGCGGATGCGGGAAGTGATCATCCTGCGCGTGGCCCACCTGCAGGCCTCGCGCTACGAGCTCGGTCAGCATATGCCCCTCGCCCGTTCCGCCGGGCTGACGGACCAACAGATCGACGCCATCTTGGGTGCCGGTGGTGA
>PLSK01000107.1:0-14263 GCA_003165155.1 Mycobacterium sp.
CGCGGCGCCCACCGGCACGTCGTCCTGCGAACTTATCTGGCCGCGGCTGTGTTCGAGCTGCCGCAGCGCGGGTGTATTGGTTTTGCCGAGGATGAGGCCCAGCACGTCGACGCCCTTATCGTGCAGTTCGGCCCACAGCGCTTCGGCGAAGACCATGTCGAACGCCTTGGATGCGCCGTAGGCCACCATGTTGGGTCCGCCTGCCAATCCCGCGCCAGACCCGAAGATGACGATTCCGCCGCTGCCTCGCTCGACCATTGCCGGAGCGAAGTGATGGCACAGTTGCATCGGCACCATGCAATTACGCTGCACCATCGCCTCGGCCGCTCCGATCGGGTTGGCCAGGAAGGGCGCAAAGTCGGGGTCGGCACCCGCGCAGTACACCAGGAAGCCAATCTCCAGGTCGCCGGTGGCCGCGGCGATCGTCGATGCCGCATCCGGCTGCGCGAGATCTACGGCAAGGGTACGGGTTTGGGCCGACGTTTCTGATTCGATCTCTGCCGCAACCTGATCGAGAACCCCCCGCCGACGTGCCAGCAGCACCACGTTGACGCCGCGCTGCGCGAGGCCCTTAGCGAAGGCGGCGCCGACTCCATCCGAGGCGCCGGCGACCAGCGCCCACGGTCCATACTTCGTCGCGAAATTCACCTAGTACTCCCTGCTTCGTTACGGTTGGCCAAACGTGGTCAGGCGCACCTGGGTGAACCGGCGGCGGGCGATGCGCCAGCCCTCCGGGGTCCGGACGATCTCGTCGTCGTAGAAACCGAGGGCGTTGACGCCGGCCTGGTTGTCGCCGAACATGATGACCGCGTCGACGTAGGTCCGGGATGAGGCTTTGTCGCCGTCGACCGTGATGGCCTGATTGGTCAAACGGTGCATGGTGCGTCCCGCCATGGCGTGGGTCTGCTCCATGAAGTCGGTGACCGCGTCGACCCCCTTCCACGTGCCGACCTCGCCGTAGTCGAGTTCGCAGTCGTCGGTGAACACCGTGCGGAACAGCGGCCAGTCGCGCCGGTCGATCCCGGTGGCGTAGCGCACCAGCAGATCGGAGATGTCCAGACGCGGATCCGTTTCGGTCATGCCGGGTCTCCGTTCGGGTGGACAACGATGCGCGGTGGCCCGTCGGACCGGCGGGCCATGTCGAGCGCGTCGGGCACTTCGTCGAGGGTGATGATCTTGCCCACACTGGGTAACGGGTCAAGCCGTCCGGATGCGATTGCGTCCAGCGTTCCGTACCAGTCCTGCGGGTGGGGGCCGCCGCCGAATTGAATGGTGACGCCTTGGCGGGTAGCGGTGGTGATGTCCAGCGTGTCGCCGGTGTACCAGCCGCCGGCGCAGTAGATCAGGGTGCCCATCTCGGCGGATTCGACGATGCTCTGGATCAGTCCGGCTGCACCGACACACTCGAAAATGACTGCGGGGCCGGGCAAACCGCGCTCCGCGCGAATCTGGTTGAACGCGTCGAACAACGACGTCTGCCCGGGATCGACGACGACGTGCGCGCCGGAGCTATCGCGGGCCAGCTCGCGTCGCTCGGACTTGTAGTCCGACACGACAATCGGGTCGACGCCCCGGCTGGCCAGGGCGGCGACGGCCGAAAGGCCGATCGCCCCCGCACCCACGACCATGGCGACTTCACCTTGTTGGATCTGTGCCGATCGCACGTAGAACTCACCGACGGCGAACGCGTCGGTCAGCGCGACGGCGTCGCAGCAGACGCCCTTTGAGACGGGTTTGGCAGCCACTTCCGAAATCACCAGCAGCTCACCGAAGCTGCCCGACGCCTGTGGGTGCTGACCGATGATCCGCACGCCGCCGGCACCGCCGTCGATTAGGCGCATCGGTATGGAGGTCGCCCGAGTGCCGACGGCGAACTGATCCGAGCAGCCAGGCCCGTGGCCGATGACCTCGCCGACGAACTCGTGGCCGAGCACGATGTCCTGATCCGCGTCGTACAGCGAGCGACCCGTTGGATCGTTGACGCCGAGATCCGGGTGGTCCATGAAGTGCACGTCCGATGCACAGATCGCGGTGCTCAGCGTCCGGAGCAGCAGCTCACCGGGGCAGGGTTCGGGGTCCGGCGTATCCCGGACCTGTAGCCGGCCTTCCCTCAAAACGACAGCGCGCAATACGTCCCAGCCCTAACATTTCTCGAATAGTCGATGTAACATTTCGAATGTTCGGGATAACTTTAGGAACTTCGTGGTAAGGGAGTCAAGCCATTCGCGGATCGACGTCAGCGCCGACCGCCCGGGTCCTCGACGTCGTCGAGTTGCTCGCGCGGTCCGGGAATTCGCGGCTGCGGTTCTCCGACATCGTCCGCGAACTCGATGTCACGCAGGCCACCGCACACGCGATCCTGAAGACGCTGTGTGACCGTGGTTGGGCCAGCCGCGATCCCGTCGCGAAGACTTTTACTCTCGGCCCCGCTCTGGCGGTGGTGGCCGCGCGGACCGACACCGCTCGGCCGCTCGCGCACGCGGCTCGTTCGGCGGCGCTGCGGCTCTCCCGCGAGGTCGGGTATGCCGGCTCTGTGGTCGAACGATTCGGTGATTCGTTGGTGGTCACCGCTTTCGAGGGTGACCCCGCTGCCCAGCCGGCGGGGATACCGGGTGATCGCATCCCGTATGCACCCCCGTTCGGCGTCGCGTTGGCCGCCTGGGACACCGAGGAGGAACAACGCGCGTGGATCCGCCGCGGTGCGGGCAGCAACGCTGATCGCACGCTGCGCCTGGAACAGGTTTTGCAGCACACCCGCGAGCGCGGCTTCGACGTCGACTGGACTACGCCGGCGCTGGCGCAAGCCGTCCGGGTGGTCGGAACACTGGACAGCGACCAGATGCCGACGCCGGTGCGACACATCATGGATCAGTTACTCGTCGAGTTCACTACCATCGGCTTCCTTTCCGACGACAACCCAGGTCGCCGGAAACAGCCCGTAGTCACCATCGCCGCGCCCATTTTCGATCATCGTGGACAGGCCGCGCTGATGGTGGCAGTGCATCCGCTGTGCCCGCTCAGCGCGCGTCAGATTCGGGTAATCGGCAAACAGCTCAATGAGGAAACGGCGGCAATCACGGAATCGCAGCAGCGCTCCGTAGCGCCGGCTGGCTGAAAAGTGATGGCGGATAATTCCGGTGTGGGCGCGGCGAGTTCCACCGCCCAACGTCCACGCGGCAAGCCGCCGTTCTGATTGAATGATCGGCCATGCGCAAAGGTCACAGTGATCCCAAAGACTCCCGCATCAACCGGTGGGAGTTGGTCACCTGCGCGCTCGCGGGACACGCCACCTATGCGCCCGATGAGGAGACTCTTGCCGCACGGCTCAGTGGCTCCACCGGGTTGGGTGAGGTGTGGCGCTGCCTGCGGTGCGGCGAATTCACGTTAGGCGAGCCCCACGGCCGCGGCCACGCAGAGGACGCGCCGATGATCATGCGCGGCAAGGCTTTGCGTCAAGCCATCATCATTCGTGCGCTGGCGGTCGAGCGGTTGTTCCGGGCGGTGGTGATCGGGCTGGCGGCGTACGCGGTGTGGAAGTTCCGCGGTGTGCGCGGATCCATCCAGGACACTCTCGACCGCGACCTGCCGATCTTCCGCGCCGCGGGGTTCAAAGTCGACCAGATGACGGCTGTGCATGAGCTGGAAAAGGCGCTGGCCGCCAAACCGTCCACGTTGGCGCTGCTGACGCTGATGCTCGTCGCCTACGCGCTGCTGGAAATCGTCGAAGGCGTCGGCCTGTGGTTGCTGAAACGCTGGGGCGAGTACTTCGCTGTGGTGGCCACCTCGGTCTTTTTGCCGCTGGAGATCCATGACCTGGCCAAGGGCATCACGATGACGCGCGTGGTGACCTTCACCATCAACGTCGCCGCGGTGATCTACCTGCTGATCTCGAAGCGGCTGTTCGGTGTGCGCGGTGGCCGCAAAGCGTACGACGAAGAACGCCGCGGCGAACAGCTGCTGGACGTCGAACGTGCGGCCATGACGGCCTGACTCGCTCAGGCAGTACCCAGACATACCCAGACATATAGGAAACCTAAAGAGTCCGCCTGCCGTGGTAGGGTCAGGACGCGAGCAAACCCCGCCACAAGGCTGTGCCGGGTTTCCGCCCCAGTGTCGCGCGGCCTGTGCGCCAGGACACAATCCAGCTTTTCGAGCCGTTTACCGCAGCGCGGCGGATTAGTAAAACAGACGCGGTCAAATTCCATGAGGCGGCCGACTGGCCGCACTGACGAAGGGCTAATGCTGTGTCGACCAATTTCGGCCTAGACACCAATTTCGACCTAGTCGCTCCGATCAAGGCGCGCGCCTGCGACGCACTGCAGGCCGTGTTAAAGAGCAGGCCGCGCGTCTTGACCTCCCAGCCGCGGCTCATGCGTAAGGGCGTCGAGCGCTGCTGACCTAAGCCGGAAGGCTGGCTGCCAGTTCTCGCTCGCGTCGGCGTGCCCGAGAAGCGCGCAAATTCTCGGCATTGCCGCACGTCTTCACGTTATGCCAGACCCCGCTGTTGTTCTTCGAGCGGTCGTAAAAGGTCGAATCGCAACCATGGCGGTGACATTGCTTGAGCCGCCGCCAGGTGTCTGCCTGCTGGCTCAGCAAGATCTCACCCCACAACGCCGAGGCCAGCCAGCGCCAGCCGCTTCCCGTGGGCACCAGCTGCACCTCACCCGTATCTGACAGTGCGAAGGACGCGCTAACCCCGCCGACTCCTCGCCCGTCCAGCTGGTGGCCGGCGAGCAGCTCCGTGACGGTGTCACGCAAGGCGCGAAGTTTCGCCAGATCGGCGTCGTTCAGTGCCGGCGGCTCTGCGTCGACGCCACGCAACCGCGACCAGGTACCGCACACGGCGGTGACCCAGGCCTGCGCCAGCGCAGTGTCGGCCAGCAGGTCCGGGCCGTATTCCTGGATGCCGACGGTGTTCAGGAAGTCCTGGACTAGACCGAGGCTTCCTGGTGCCGGCGCAAGTTCGTACCGGTGTGATGCAGGCCATTCAGACATAATCAAATTCTACTTGACTATGTCAGAAGCGTCAATTAGCTTGACAGAAGCAAAGCTACTTTACTTGAGTCAAGGAGAATGGATCATGGTTAACGTCAAGGGGTCGACCGTCGTGGTTACTGGTGGACAGCGCGGCCTCGGCAAGGCGATCGTGGAAGAGTTCCTGCAGCGGGGCGCCGCCAAGGTGTACGCCACGGCGCGGGCGCCGAAGCCAATCTCGGATCCTCGGGTGGTGAGCGTCGAGCTCGACGTCACCAGGGCCGAGTCAGTTGCGGCGCTGGCGACTACGGCAACGGACGCGGACATCGTCATCAACAATGCCGGCATCCTGGGTGCGCCCCAGCTGCTCACGAGTGACATCGAGGAAGTCAAGGCGGTCTTCGAGACCAACTACTTCGGTGCGCTTCGGGTGGCCAAGGCGTTCGCGCCGGTGCTGGCCGACAACGGCGGCGGAGCCCTGGTGGATGTCAGTTCCGTCTTGGCTTGGGTGGGTGGCTTCGGTGGCTACGGGGACTCCAAGGCGGCCATCTGGTCGCTCACCAATTCGCTGCGCATCGAATTGGAGAAGCAGGGCACGCTGGTGACGTCCGCGCACCTGGGCTACACCGACACCGACATGACCACCGAGTTCGATGTGCCAAAGAACGACCCGCGGGACGTGGCACGGCAAATCGTTGACGGTGTCGAGAATGGGGACGCGGAGGTTTTGGCCGACGACCTGACGCGTTACATCAAATCGGCGCTCTCAGGGCCGGTCGAGGCGCTGCGAGCCGGCTAACTCGGCTGCTCTGAAGTCTGGGTACGGCGTGTGCGGGACCGCACCGCCCAGCGCGCCAGGAATCGACCCCAGCCCCGCCATCGCCGGGCCCAACATGACAGCGGATCGCCCAAGCCCGCCCCGCCAAGCCCGGCCAGCGGATCAGTCAACCCGCCGCCCGCAGCGGCACCTGTAGTGGTTCCGCCTGCCCCGGCCCCACCGCCGTCACCCGCGCCGCTGCCGCCGTCACCCCCGCCGCCACCGTCCTGGTCCGTGGAATGGCCTCCGCCGGAGGTACCGCGGTACTCATCACCAAGGGCGGCAAGCAATTCAGCCTGCTTCTTACCGCCCGCTTTGGAGCTGTCGAGCACTTGTTGAATCTGCGCGAGCTGACCATCCAAGAACTGGTTAAACAAGGCCAACGCATGTGGGTCACTGGCCGTCTGCGGGTCAGACGTCAGCGCGCGACGAGCTGTCTCGATGCTGGTGACGATGGCGCTGATTTTCGAGCGAGTGTCATCGTTGGCGGCGAAAATTTGCTTGAGCAAGCCGGCCAGCTTGTCATCGGTCTGGGTGACCGCGCCGCTTGCCTGCTGGTAGGTGGTTCCCGCCTGATCGACGCCCTGCCGTAGCCCGCCGCATCCGACTCCATTCTGGTTGCGCTCGTGGGCAATACGGAGGCAGGCCCGTTATCGGCGCAGATTGAAAATCTAAATATGTTGTTGAGCGAGGCAATAACGAATTCCCGTACTAGGGAGTGACCGTGGTGGCGTTGAGAGCGCAGGTTCAGGTGATGGGGGTCGGTGTGCGGTTGTCTTCGGCGGGGCCGAGCAGATCGATTTGCATCCATGCAACGTCGTGCCAGCTGCCGTGTTTCCATCCAACCCGGCGGTAGAGGCCCGCCTGCTCGAAACCGAACGATCGATGAAAACCGTTGCTCGCATCGCTAGGTTGGGTGATACCTGCGAAGGCACGCCGATATCCACGCTCAGCGAGCCGCTGCAGCAGGTGGCTATAGAGTTTGCGGCCGCCGCCGGCGCGATGATGGTTGGTCGCGACGTAGATGCTCGTCTCGGTTGACCATTGGTACGCGGCGCGCGAATTGAATGCGTGCGCGTAGGCGTAACCGATCACTTCGCCGTTGTGTTCCAGGACAAGCCATTCGTGGCTTGTGTGCGCAGCGGCAATACGTGCGGCCATCTCCGCTGGCGTGGGGACTTCGGTTTCGAACGTGACCGCCGTGTCCTCGACATAGGGCCGGTAGATCGCGATACAGGCGTGCGCATCCTCTGCAATAGCCGGGCGCACCAGACTACTTGTTGTCATGCTGTTCAGTCTTGCAGTCCTTGAACGGGTCATTCTCATCGTGGCCTGACCCCAGCCGATTCCGGTTCGAAGAACTGGACCGCGCCCTCGACACTTATACCGCCACAGCCGTCGAGTCCTACCTGGGCTACCGAGCCCATCGTTGGCCGCCGACCACCAACCCCCACCTACTGATCACCAGACGCACCGCCCACGAACAGAACCCGGTCAGTGGATACTGGCTCACCTCCCGAATTCGCGGTCTGCACATCACGCGTCGCCAACTGCGCGAAGATCGGAGGCTCGACGAGGCTCACGCCTCCGGAGGCGACCCACTACACCTTGCGGCCATGTTCGGGCTCACCGCCCAAATCGCACTGCGCTACTCCAAAACGGTGCTCCCGGAATAGAAGGTCATCGCGTTCCTCGTTTACAGAGACCGGTGTCACTCAATGGGACCGCGCTTATGCGATTAGTGTCAGCGTGCAGAGTCTGAGTCGTTGGGGCCCGGCGTGAAGTGCCCGCGGATCGCGCTGATCAGTTGCTTCGGCTGGTCCTCGGCGATCAGGGTGTAACTGTCGCTGATCTCGACGAATCGTGAGTGCGGAAACGTGGCGGCGAGTCGATGCCCGACAGCCACCGGGAACATGCGGTCCTCGGTGGCCCAGGCGACGGTGACGGGCTTGGTGAAAGTGGCGCTGCATTGCGCGATGGCGAGTAACTCAGCCCGGGGCGGAACTCCGAGAACGTACTTGCGGAGGTCCCGGCGAATCTGTGACTGCTCGGTGGCGGGACGGAACCAGTCGTCGATAATCGCGTCAGGGATCGGCCGCTTGCTCATCCAGCCCCATGTGCCCGGACCACGCCGCCCCAGCCGGGTGTTGAGCACACTCATCGCCAACCGCAGCCCTCCTGGAACCCGACCAGCCAGCACGATGACGCGGGCCGGCACTGGCGGATACAAGTCGAACGCTTCGCACGACGTCAGAACAAGCCCGGCCAGACGCGTGGTGTCCGCGGTGGCAACGAGCACTTGAGCTCCGCCCCAATCGTTTTGGACGATGGTCACCTCCTCTAGGTCGAGACTCTCGATGAACTCTCCTAGTAGCTTCGCCATACCGGTGAGGGAAAGATCGGCATCAGGGTTCATCGGCAAGCGGTGCCCGCCAAGGGGCAAAGTGGGGCAAACGCATCGGAAATCACGACCCAGATCGTCGAGGATTTTCCGCCAAACTGTGCCGCTCATCAGCAGACCGTGAACGAAGAGAAGCACCGGACCGTCACCGCCGGTGTCAGTGTACTCAACCGGACCCGCAGACAGCTGCACTTCTGTCATTCGATTCTCCCGCATCAACGCGCTACTACCGATCGTAGTACCAACGATCGGGGATCGGGAACCCCTGGCCGCCACGTCGGAGCGAGATAAGTGCAGAGAAACACAGGGACGACGCTGTCATTCCTGGCGCAATCGGGCTCCCCGGCATTCAAACCCGCGTCACCACGCGGGTATTCACGGCCGCCGGAAGACCTACACCACGCCCAGCGAGGCCCCGGGGCATAATTTCACGACAACCGGGGCCACACGACTTGACGAGACTCAAAGGGATGCTGAGTCTGGGCAGACGAGTGCGCGGACCGAGAGAAAGCTACGGGTGGCTGCGCGGCGGGCCGGGTTTTCCGGTTCGATGTATGGTCGTCGCGCGACCTACCGCCTGAGATGCCGGATTGCCGACAGAGCCGCATTGTGGCCGCTCATCCCGTGCACGCCGACGCCGGGCGGCGTCGACGCTGAACAGATGTACACCCCAGGGACACCCGTCCGGTAGGGATCCACGGCGATCCTCGGTCGCATCACCATCTGAACAGGATTGTTGGCGCCACCAACGATATCGCCGCCGACATAGTTGGCGTTGTAGGCCTGAAGTTGCGCGGGAGTTCGGCTGAAGCTGGCGACGATTCGGTCCCGGAAACCGGGAGCGAAACGCTCGATCTGGTTCAATATCGTGTCGGTGGCGTCGCCGGTGTACCCGTGCGGCACATGCGCGTAGGCATACAAGGGGTGAACGTTGCCGACCGAGCGACTCGGGTCCGCCAGATACTGTTGCGCCACAACGATGAACGGACGCTCGGGCATCTGCCCCGCGTGGGTCGCGCGTTCGGCGGCAACCACCTCGTCGAGCGTTCCGCAGACGTGTACGGTGCCCGCCGCACGGCAGTGCTCGTTGGTCCAGGGCACACCGCCCTCGACGGCGAGATCGATCTTGAATGCAGCGGACCCGAAGCGAAAACGGCGGTACGCCCGGCGAACTCGCGGCGGCAGGGCATCGCCAACGACATCTGCGACCGCCCCCGGCGAAAGGTCGAACATCACGACGTCGCTGGCCGGGAGGTCGGACAGGGACTGCACACAGCGGCCGGTTTCGATCTTGGCACCGAGACCGGTCAGGACACGCTCGAGGGCATCTGCGATTCGCGCCGTACCGCCCACCACCACCGGCCAGCCGTAGCGGTGCCCGGCTGCTGCGAACATGATTGCGGGCACTCCCGATGTCGGTCTCGTCAGCGGATACCAACCGTGGGCAGCGTTTCCGGCGAACAGTGCCTTGGCTTCTTCGGTTTGCCACATGCGCGCAAGCACGGTTGCCGGCACCATTACCGCCGGTCCGAAACCCGCCAGTCGCAGCGGGTGCTGCGGGAGGTGCACCAGTGGGCGAAGCAGGTCATCGGCAAGATCGTCGAAACCATCGGCCAGCGGGCCGAACACCCTGCTCCATCGTGGACCGTCAACTCCGAGCAGACGCTCAGTCTCATCGAGCGAGCGCACCATCACGCCGGCACGTCCGCTGTCGATGGGGTGAGCTAGGTCGACGGCGGGCCACCCCCACTGCAGCCCTTGTGATTCGAGATCAAGGCCGCGGAAGAACGGCGACGCGAGCGCGATCGGCACTACCGCAGCGCAGTCGTCGTGCAGCAGCCCCGGCACCGTGTTTTCGCTAGTGCGCGTGCCCCCACCGATCGTTTCGGCGGCTTCCAGGACCGTCACTTCGACGCCCTGCTGGGCTAGCGTCACCCCCGCAGCGAGCCCGTTTGGGCCTGCCCCTACCACCACCGCGGTAGTCACTAGCCGCGCCAACCCACACAGCACGATATGAGCTCGCCCCTCAGGCCAGCACTGGCTACGTGCACACGGCGAACGCCCCCGCGAAACATCTATTCAGACTCGCCCGACCCCGACGGCAATGTCATCCACAGAACATAACGGACAACACGCTTTGGACAATTGAAAGGTGGCCGTGGCTTTGCCGCGCGCTCCGCTCCCTCATCTGCCGCATTAGCCGAGTGTCAGAGTTTCTTCAGTCCGCGCAGGGTCTTTAGGAAGGGTGCAGTGGCTCTGAGACCTCGGTGCAGGCTGGGCTGCAGCGCAGAGATGTTGAAGACGACGAGGTAGCGCAGTCCGTGGTCGCGCCAGTGCGCTGCCTGGTCGATGATCTGGGCGGGTGTGCCGGCAAGAATGATCTGCTTCATCAGGGTAGGCGGGACTTGTCGGGTATAGGACCGTGCTGTCGATTCGTCGATGAGTTGCGGCATCAGGTCTTGAAGGCCGGCGAAGTCGGCGCCCAGGGGGTGGGTGGTTCCATGTTGTGCCCAGACTTGGCCGGGGGCGCTGAGGGCGAAAGACTTTGCGAGGTCGGAGTCCAGTGCTTCCTCCACGTGGTCGGGGCTGTAGCCGGTGATGACGTAGGTGAGCGCGGCTGCAGTGATGGTCGATGGGTCGCGTCCAGCGTCGCTGGCCGCAACAGACAGCGCCTCGAGGCGTTGTGCGTATTCTTTGGGTCCGACAAACGCGACGGGGCACCACGCGTCGGCGTAACGTCCTGCGGTGCGCAGCATGCGCGGCCCGTGGGCGGCAATCCAGATCGGTGGCCATTTCCCTTGGTAAGGGGGTAGCCGAAATGTTGCGTTGTGCAGCGGGAAGTACGGGGAGTCGCGACTGATCAGGTCGCCGCCGGAATTCCAGAGGGCGCGGATGGTGGCGAGGGCTTCTTCGAAGCGTGCGACGGGTGTGGTCCAGTCAACGCCGTAGGGTTCGTTGCCTTCTCGCTCGCCAACGCCGATGCCGAGCATCGCTCGGCCTCGGGTCAACAGGTGCAGTGTGGCTGCGGCTTGGGCGGTGACTGCCGGGTTACGGCGCCCGGCGTCGGTTACCCCGATGCCGAGCTTGAGCCGCCGCGGGCGGTTGCGGGCTGCGAGGTAGCCCAGGGTGGTCCAAGGCTCGAGGTGGGCGTCGATCTCGGGCACCGCGTTGGCTGCGCCGAAGTACTGTGCTGATGCGAGTGATCGCGGAAGTAATGAGTTGAGGTGATCGGCCACCCAGAATGAATCGGCCCCGGCCACCGCGGCGGCGAGGTAGCTCATCCTGGGCAAGACCGACGCCCCTAGAGACGAGTTGAGTATCCCATCGGCGACCCCGACCCTGAATGCCGTCATGCACGCTCGCCTGAGAATGTGCAACCGCTGATTGCGGGCAGCTGGTCGAAGTCGTTGCCAAATAGATCAATTCGAAAGTCTATGGTCATGAGCCTACTGTGCCCAGAACGCCACTGCCGACCCCAGACGCGGCACTGCCAAACACTGCCAATTGCCCGTCGGCAGCATGACTGAAATGACCTGGCCGCGTAATTAACGTGATGCGACACCACAGCTAGCGGCTTCAATCACACAGCTGGTCGCGCCGTGGATATCAGCCGCCCACGCCGACACTGTCGACGCGGACCTGACCGGTCCCGGACAAAGGCTCGAACGCCGATTCAGGCAAGGCCTGATCTGATCCCTCCCGAATCCCGGGATTCAGACGCTTGCAGGAACAGGTGCGCGCGAGCGCGGGTCGCCATGTTCCATCAGGAGGAAGCGGACGACTGCGTCGTCGTCGTTGGCCCCGATAACCCGATCAGCTTGCGCTAGGACAACGGGATTGGCGTTGGCTGTCGCGATGGCGTGGTCGGCCACGTCGAACATCGGTAGGTCGTTGAGGTGGTCGCCGAAGACGGTCAACGTGTGATCGGCCAGCCCGAGGCTCCCACGCAGGCGCGAGACGGCACTGCCCTTCTGTGCCTCCGGGTGGACAAGCTGCACTTCGGAGTAGTCGGGTACGTAGCCGTTTGGCGCACTGGTCACTAGGGCGAAATCCCCGAGGATGAGGCGCAGCTGGTCGGCCAGCGCAGTTGCCTGTGAGTGCGGCAGGAAAGTCGTTACTGTCGCGATCTGCTCGGTGCTGGCGACGTCGGCAAGGTCATCGCGGCAGCGAAGACGGGGATCGCCGTAGGCATGCTTCTCCGCGATATACCAAGCGTTGCCGAGATTGAGCTGCGCACCGGGGTCGTAGTAAACATGATCGTCGACGCCGTCCCAGCTGGTCAGGATGGGTTCTAGCGAGGCATCCAGCAACGTGCGCACAGCGGTATCGGCGACCTCGGCGGCGAGCACGCGCCGCCGTACATGGCGCCCGGAGTGCAGCTCGGAGATGAAGGCTCCGTTGAGCTCGATGACCGGAAGTGTCAGCCGGACTCCCGCGAGGAGTGCGCGGATGGCCGGGGCGCTGCGTGCCGTCGCAACGGTGAACGCGAGCCCGGCATCCAGCAGGTGGTTGAGACCGGCTCGCGACGTGGCGCTTAATCTCGCATCTGAACTCAGCAGTGTGCCGTCCAGATCGGATACATAGAGACGCGCAGTCATCCCCGTACCCCTGTGAGACATCAACTTAGTCCGACGCTCAGGGTAGCAGTGCTGGCCGCGCGGCAGCCGGCATAAGAAAAACCACTACACACCGCGAGATCGCCGCCACGGCCAGTGAAGCGCGTGCAAGACTGAACCCGTGGCTGCGATGTCCGCAGTGGTGTTCGCCCTGAGCTGGTGGCTTGGGCTGTACCTGTTGGCGCGTGACCCCCGAAAACCCGTTCTGCTGCTCGCCGCGATCGGACTGACCAGTTTCGCCGTGGTGGTGGCGTTGGACGCGGTCCGTCACTTCGCCAGCTCGCATGCCGCCGTGCTGAGCCAGGTCGAGGTGTATCTGGTCGCCGTGCCCGGCGCGGCATGGTTCGCCGTGCTGCTGGAACTCTGGCGGCCGAGCGACACCTCGCGCAGCCGCGCCGCAGAGCTGGTCATGATCGGGGTGGTCGCCGCCCTCGCCCTGACCGGCGCCGCGATGGCCGGCTCGGTCGACGGTCCACTGCGGGCCGGGCACTGGGTGATGTTCGCGGTGATCTCGCTGTCCACCCTCGGCGCCATGGCCAAGGCGCTGGCCGGTGGGCGCCGACCTAGTTCGGTCACCAGCGTCGCCGTCGTCGCGACGCTGTTCTTCGCCCTTGGCAACGCCATCTTGGTGATCCCGTTGGGCCTGGTGCCGAGCTGGCTGGCGTTGGCGTCCACCGGGTTCGACGTGCTGTTACTCGGTGTCGCTGTCGCGCTGTGGGATGCGTTCGACGAGGGCCAAGCGCTGCGGGCCGACATGCTGCGTTCGTTCACCGGCAGCGTCGTCGTCGCCGTGCTCTTCGGCGGGCAGGTGCTCATCGGCATGGCGCTCACCGACGAGCACGCCGCGCTGTCGGTGCTGTTGTTCACCAGCCTCGCGGTCGCGATCGGGATCAACGTCATGGCCGACCCGCTCGCGGGTGTGCTGGACCGGCTCGCGTTCTCCTCCTCACCCGCCCTGCGCGCCGAGCGTGCCGCATTGCGTCGCACCGAGGCCGCGCTGCCGCTGCGGTCGGACAGCCCGCTCGACGGCGTGGACGACGAGACGTTCGTCCGCCTCACCCGCCGGGCGCTCGGCCATTACGGGGATCTGTCCAAACTCGTCGCCAGCCCACTGACGGCACTGCCGATCATCGACGAGCGACTGGCTCGCGGCAGCACGCCCGACCAGCCGTTGGAACGGGCCAACGAACTGCGGGCACTGCTCGCCGACCGCATCGCCGCACTCAAACCGCGCGATGGCGGGGACTTCGGCATCACCGAGCAGTGGCGGCACTACAACTCGCTGTACTTCCCCTACGTCGTCGGGGTGCGGGCGTATGCCCAGAATGCGACGGCAGCGGGCCTCGATCCCGTCGCCCGGCAGGCCTGGCAGTGGTTCGTCACCGAGGTGCCGCAGCGCTCGCTGCACAACTGGCAGAACGCGGCGGCGCGCGTCATCGCCGCGGACCTGCGCGG
>PLSK01000107.1:14311-14747 GCA_003165155.1 Mycobacterium sp.
ACCACCAGAAGGGGAAGATCGATGACCGCCACTACCGCTCCTGCCACCACCGCCGCCAAGGACGCGTTCCTGCGGTTCGCCATGCGACTCGACGCCGTGCTCACCGGGCTCGTCGGTGTCGGGGGACTCGCGATCGCTCCCCGGCTCGCCGAGCTGACGGGCACCACTGTTACCACCGAGTACGCACTGGGCGTCTTCTTCGTCGCCTACGGTGCGACGGTGTTCGCGCTGACGCTACTGCCTTCGGTGCGCAGCGCTGGCATTGGCGTGATGATCGCCAACGTCGTCTACACCGTGGCCGCGGTCGGCGTCGTGCTGGCGGGTGTCTGGCCGCTGACCACGCTCGGCGTCGTGTTCACCCTCGGGAGCGGCGTCTACACGCTGGTGATGGCCGACCTGCAGTACCTGGGCCTGCGCCGGATGCGTTCCTGACGCC
>PLSK01000056.1 GCA_003165155.1 Mycobacterium sp.
GCCCGCAGCAGACGATCATGGTCGGCGGTGCGGCAGTACTCGGCGCCAACGATGCTGGCCAGCGCGTCGTGATCGGCTGCGGATAACGCTGATGGCCGCAGCCGCACCTGGCCGGATTCGAGTTCGGCCTGATCGGAATCGGCCAGGCCAACGACCTGCTTCAGCAAAGAACGAATCCCGTCGGAAAGTGGCTTCGCTGCGGCGGGATCACCCCACGCATTCCATTTCATCGGCGGAATCAGTTGCGTCATGCGTTACAGTATTACATATGCTGTCAATCAGTAACGCAGCTCCGGATACCGGGGACCGGATCCTTGCGGCCGCGGCCAGTTGTGTGGTCGATTTCGGCGTGGACCGAGTGACGCTCGCCGAGATCGCACGGCGCGCGGGTGTGAGCCGGCCGACCGTGTATCGCCGCTGGCCGGATACGCGCTCGATCGTGGCGACGCTGTTGACCCGCCGCATCACCGACGTGACGCGCGCCGCGCCGTTGCTCGGCGACGACCGGGAATCGCTTGTGCGGCAGATCGTTGCGGTCGCCGATCTGCTGCGCCGCGACGAATTGGTGATGTCGGTGATGCACTCGGAGCTCGCACCGATCTACATCACCGAACGCCTCGGGGCCAGCCAGCAGATGCTGATCGACGCTCTTGCCACCCGGCTGCGGGTGGCCCAGGGCCACGGCAGCGTCCGCGCCGGCGACCCACTCCAGATGGCGACCATGGTGCTGCTGATCGCCCAGTCGACGATCCAGTCCGCACAAATCGTCCAGCCGATCCTCGACACCGACGCGTTGGCCACCGAACTTGCCTACTCGCTGAACGGATACCTGTCCTGATGCCCGATCCGACCGCTCTGGATGCCGCACGCCGGGCCGCCGACCTGACGGCACTCGCCGACGGCGCGCCCGTCGACGTTGTCGTGATCGGCGGCGGCATCACCGGCGTCGGCATCGCCTTGGACGCCGCGTCGCGCGGCCTGCGGGTCGCGCTCGTCGAGAAGCACGATCTGGCCTTCGGTACCAGCCGCTGGAGTTCGAAACTGGTCCACGGTGGTCTGCGCTACCTGGCGACCGGCAACGTCGGAATCGCCAGGCGCAGCGCCATCGAACGCGGAATCCTGATGCAGCGCAACGCGCCTCACCTCATTCGCGCGATGCCGCAGCTGGTTCCCCTGCTGCCGTCGCTGAGCCCCGGCAAACGTGCACTGGTGCGCGCCGGATTCCTCGCCGGCGACGGGTTGCGGAAACTGGCCGGCACGCCCGCGTCGATCCTGCCGAGATCGCGCAGGGTTTCAGCCCAGCGCGCTGCGGAGATGGCTCCGACCGTTCGGCGCGACGGCCTCGATGGCGGGTTGCTTGCCTACGACGGTCAGTTGATCGACGACGCTCGTTTGGTCGTCGCGGTCGCGCGCACCGCGGCGCAGCACGGCGCCCGGATCCTCACCTACGTCGCGGCATCCGAGGCCACCGGCACCTCGGTGCGGTTGACCGATCAACGCACGGGGCAGTCGTTCGACGTGGCGGCCCGCGCGGTCGTCAACGCGACNNCGCCTTCGGCAATCCAACTGCGGCGCTGACGATTCCGATTCCCGGCGAGCTCAACCGCTTTGTGTTCGCCATGCCCGAGCAACTGGGCCGCGTCTATCTCGGACTCACCGATGAAGCCGCGCCCGGCCCGATTCCCGACGTGCCAGAGCCGTCGGCTGAGGAAATCACGTTCCTGCTGGACACGGTGAACACCGCGTTGGGGACCGCGCTTGGAACAACGGATGTCATCGGTGCCTACGCCGGCCTACGGCCCCTGATCGATACCGGTGACGGCCATACGGCCGATGTTTCGCGCGAGCACGCCGTCCTCGAGTCGGACTCCGGGGTGATCAGCGTGATCGGGGGCAAGCTGACCGAATACCGCTACATGGCGCAGGACGTGCTGGATCGCGCCATCGATCTGCGGCATCTGCGCGCCGCACGCTGCCGGACGCGAAACCTGCCGCTGATCGGGTCGCCCGGCAACCCCGGGCAAGCTTGCCGGCCCCAGGCGGAGCCGCCGGCATCGCTGGTACAGCGTTACGGGGCTGAGGCACCCCACGTCATCGCCACCGCCACTTGCGAGCGGCCGGCCGAGCCGGTGGCCGAGGGGATCGACGTCACCCGCGCGGAGTTCGAATACGCGGTGACCCACGAGTGCGCATTGGACGTCGACGACATCGTCGACCGGCGGACCCGGATCGGCCTGGTGCCTCGGGATCGTGAGCGGGTTGTTTCGGTCGCGGAGGAGCTTCTGGCGTTGCGGGGCTGAGCGTCGTACTAGCGCGGGTCCTTGCGGTGAGGTTCCCGGCACCGCTACATTAAAGCGGAACCGCAGCGTATCGCTTTAATCGAGGAGATTCTGCCGTGGCTACCGACAGCGTTCGAAGCGAACGCGCCGCGCGCCGACCATCGGGAAAAAATCCGGGACGCTTCGACCCCACTCTTGGCGCCGCCATCCTCGAGGCGGCGCTGGAAGGGCTGGGCGAACTGGGCTACGACCGGATGAGCATGGACGACATCGCGTCCCGTGCGGGTGTGGGCAAGGCCGCGATCTATCGACGCTGGCCTTCGAAGGCCGCGGTGGTCGCTGAGGCGATCGCTCATTGGCGACGAGGACTCGGACCTGTGGACCCCCCGAATACCGGTAGCCTTCGCGGCGACATTGAAGCCCTGGTGGCCGCGGTACCGGACTTCGATGAAGCAGCTCTGAGCACGATCAGGGTGATCGTCGGCGCGGCGACGGCGGCGATGCATTATCCCGTCCTGGCGGCGGCGCTGGACGACCTTGCGCTGTCCGTGCCCCGTCAGACGATCAAGGCGGTCCTCGACCAGGCCGTGACCCGGGGCGAGATCTCCGGGGGTCGCGATTTGACGCTGATACCCGACGCCCTCCTGGGCCTCAACGTGCTGCGAGTGATGACGGGACGACCGATCGATCGCGTCTACGTGCGACGCGCTCTGGAAGGGGTGCTACTGGCGCTCGCTGCCGCCGCGCCCAGCCAATAGCCCGTGCCCCATCGCGCACCTGAGTGACCCGTCGGCCCTTGCCTTTGGCTGCGATACGTGCCAGTCTAAATTTGGAACGGAACTGATTCGTTCCGCCTTTAATTAACCCGAGTAGCGACAGGAAGTGAGCCGTCGCATGGAGCGTCGCAACCGACTGGTTAGTTTGCTACGAGTGGTGCACAGGACCCAATCCGTGGAGGGGAAATGAGCACGCACGTCACCCCTGTCGCTGTGCTTATCGTCGGCGCCGGCGCTGCAGGGATCGCCACCTCCGCTCTGCTGGCCAAGCACGGCGTTCGGTCACTACTGGTCGAGCAGCGGCGCGAAGTCTTTCGCTACCCGAAAGCCCGAAACCTGAGCTTCCGCAGCCTGGAGATCCTGCGCGGTCTGGGTTTGAGCGACGAGGTCCATGCGTTCGCCGATGGGGTTTCCGACATGGTCGTCAAGCCGACGCTGAACAGTGCGGAGGAGGCACCGGCCGTGGACGTCGATGCCATATTCGCGCCCTTCAGCGGGCTTAGCCCCGAGCCGCCCGCACAGTATTGCCCACAGAGCAAGCTAGAGCCGATGCTGCTGGCCGAAACGCGCAGGCGGGGCAGCGAGGTTCGTTACGGCACGGAGCTGTCGTCGTTCGAGCAGGACGATGCCGGCGTGACGGTGGTTGTGCGAAAACGGGATTCGGGCGAGAGCGAAACCGTGCGTGCCGACTATCTCGTCGCCGGCGACGGTGTGCACAGCCCGATCCGGGACGCACTCGGCGTGACCACCTCCGGATACGGTGCGTTGCCGATCTTTGTCGTCTTCGTCTATTTCAAGGCGCCGTGGCGGAAGTTCGTCCCGGACCTGGGCGACGGGGATGGCGTGCAAGTCAAGAACGCTGAGGTGGACGGGATCTTCTTGGTGGTTGAGGGCGAGATTGGCATGTTCATCACCACATACTCGCCGGGCAAAGGTGAGACGGCGGCGCAGTTCACCTCGGAGCGTTGCGCCGAGTTACTCACCCAGGCCATAGGCGAGCGGGTGGACGTGCAGGTCATCGAAGTCGCATCGTGGCAACCGTACGAGCGGGTGGCCGACCAATTCCGTTGCGGACGAGTCTTTCTCGTCGGCGACGCCGCTCACACCATGCCGCCGTTCAAGGCCGGTGGGGCCAACACCGCCATCCAGAGCGCGGACAACCTCGCCTGGAAGCTCGCAGCGGTTTTGCACGGCCTCGCCGGGCCCGCACTCCTGAGCACGTACCATACCGAGCGGCATCCGGTTGGACGCTTCAACGCGCGCCAATCACTCACTGGGCCGTCGCTAGTGCTCCTCAGGCTCGACGATGACCGACCGCAATTGCCGCCAGAGGAAGAAGCACCGATTTTCGCTTTGTTGGCCGGCTACCAATACCGGTCGGCGGCAGTCGCTTCCGACGAACCCCCACCCAGGGATCCAGACGCAGTGTCACTGGTGGAGGAGTTGCGAGGGCAACCCGGCACCAGGGTTCCGCATGCTTGGGTTCGGTATGAGGGTGAGCGTGTGTCGACGCTCGACCTCCTCGGTCACGGGTTCACCGTCCTTACCGGCGACGAGCGATGGCGCTCCGCCGCAACTTCGGTGTCAGCCGCCCTGGGTATCCCGATCACCGTGCGTCGCATCGTCGACCAAGCCTGGGCCGCTGCCACCGGACTTGAGGCCACCGGGGCGCTTCTGGTCCGCCCGGACGCCTTCGTGGGATGGCGGGCGGACAGGCTTCCAGACGATCCGGAAAGTAAACTGCGTCAATCGCTTTCGCAGATCGTATGCCGCTCACCGGCCGGCTGAAGTTATGGCCCGCACCGCTGAACTGGGTGGCATCTCAGTCGCGATGAGAAAGAACTAGAGTGCCCGCGCCGTGCTGGCACCGCGAGCACCGCGATCCGCGACCACAGGGACCGGAGCTGCGCCAGCTCGGAGGTCGGCAGGGCGCCGGTTTGTCGGCCTTGCCGCTGCTGGTCTGCCACGATGACGTTTCTGGAGACGCCCACCGACCGAGAACCCCGCGGGGAAGGCACAAGGATGGATGCAGCAGAGGCAAACCTCAATCTGATGAAGGCCTGGTTGGATGCCCACAACCGCCAGGACATGAAGGCGCTGGACTATATGTCGGACGATGTTGAGATCGTCGAGATGCCAACCGGGGTCGTTTGGCGCGGTCGCCGGGACATGGAGAACCTGGCCCGGCTGGCCTATTCCCGTAAGAGCCAAAAGAGGCTGATACATGTCTTCGCCACCGCCACGGACGCCTGCCTGGAGTATGTGACCATCGTTTCAATAGCGGGCGGTGTGAGCGACTTCGAGAAGGAACAGGGTCTGCACGGCATCGACATTGCAAACGCCAAGCCGACCGTCGACACCTTCGAGTTGCCGGTGTGCTTTGTGTGCGAAATCCACGACGGCAAGATTCAGCGGGCACGCGAGTACTGGGATGCAACCAGCCTGGCGCGCCAGTTGGGAGTGCCCAACCACCAACGTGATTCGGAGGTGTACTCTCCGCACCGGTCCGGGCGCTGATACGATGCCAGCTCCACAGCTCCACAGCTCCACAGCTACCCGCTCGCGCGGGGCGCAGCCCCCCAGATGGCTGCTCGCGGAAGAACGGGAGTTACAGCGGGATGTTCTTGTGGCGGCCGCGACGTGCCGGTGCTTGAGCCAGTGCTTCGCCGAGCTTGCTGCGGGTGTGCGCCGGGTCGATCTTCTCGTCGACGACGCCGATCTCGATGGCGCTGTCCACACCGCCGGCGAGCCGCTCGTGCTCGAGAGCAAGCTCGTCGTGCAACGCTTCGCGCTCGTCATCGGGTGCAGCCGCCAGCTTCCGCTTGTGCAAGATTCCGACGGCGGCCTTCGCGCCCATCACCGCGACCTCGGCGTCCGGCCAGGCGAAAACCTTGGTGGCGTTCAGCGAGCGGGAGTTCATCGCGATGTAGGCCCCGCCGTAAGTCTTTCGGGTGACCAGCGTGACACGCGGAACGGTGGCCTCGCCGAAGGCGTGCAGCAGTTTGGCACCGCGGCGCACCACGCCGCCCCACTCCTGGTCGACACCGGGCAGATAGCCGGGGACATCGACAATCACAATCAGCGGGATCCCGAACGCGTCGCAGAGCCGCACGAAACGTGCTGCCTTCTCGGCGCTTTCCGAGTTCAAGCAGCCGCCGAGCCGCAGCGGGTTGTTTGCCAGCACACCGACGGTGCGGCCAGACAGCCGGCTCAAACCGACCACCATGGACGGCGCCCAATTGGCCTGGAACTCGTCGAACGGCGTGTCCGCATCCAGGATCGCGGTCACGATCGGGTGCACGTCGTACGCCCGACGAGCCGACTCGGGCAGCAGCGCGTGGATGTCGGTGTCGCCGGCCTCCGCCTTGTCGCGGTCGAAGTGCCCCTGCATGCAGAACAATCCGACCAGGCGGCGGCCGCGCTCGTAGGCGTCCAACTCGTCATCCGCGACGATGTGGCACACCCCGGACTTCTTGTGGTGTGTCTCCGGGCCGCCGAGCGAAGCCATGTCCACGTCCTCGCCGGTGACGCTGCGCACCACGTCGGGACCGGTGACGAACACGCGGCTTTCCGGCGCCATGATGATGACGTCGGTCAGCGCGGGACCATAAGCGGCTCCGCCGGCCGCGAAACCGACGACCACCGAGATCTGCGGAATGTAGCCGGACGCGCGGATCATGGCCTCGAACACCGTCCCGACCGCGTGCAGGCCCCGGACACCTTCGGCCAGGCGGGCCCCACCAGAGTGCCAGATGCCGACGATCGGGGTCTGCTCCTCGATGGCGGTGTCGTAGGCGTTGACGATGTGCCTGCAGCCGTCGGTGCCCATAGCGCCGCCCATCACGGTGCCGTCGGTGCAGAACGCGATGGTGCGCATCCCGTTCACGGTGCCCGCCGCGGCAAGCACCCCGGACTGGTCACGCTCGTGCAGCAGCTGCACGCTGCCGTCGTCGAAGAAATTACTCAGACGTAACAGCGGGTCGCGCGGGTCAAGTGACTCGCCAACCGACGCGGGGGCCGTAATTGTCACCGCAGGTCTCCTATTCAGCTACTGCTTGGGTTAGTAACGTCCAAAGGTGATCGCCACATTGTGACCGCCGAATCCGAACGAGTTGTTGACGGCATACCGGTAGTTACCAGTTCGTGGCTTGCCCGACACGACATCCAGATCGATCTCTGGATCGAGGTTCATGAGATTGAGCGTCGGCGGGACCACCTGATCACGCAGCGTCAACACCGTCAGGATCGACTCAACCGCACCGACCGCACCCACCGAGTGACCGAGAGCGGACTTGGGCGCGTAGACCGGCGGCTTGTTACTGCCGAGGGCGTTGTTGATGGCCCTACCTTCGGCCAGGTCGCCCACCCGGGTACCGGTGGCGTGGGCGTTGACGTGGTCGATGTCGCCGGGCGTGAGACCCGCGAGCTGGATGGCCCGCGTGATCGCATGACCGGCGCGTACGCCATTGGGATCCGGCGCCACCATGTGGAAGCCATCCGAGGTGATGCTGGCCCCCATGACCCGCGCCAGGATGTTGGCGCCCCGAGCCTTGGCATGCTCCTCGGTCTCGATCAGCATCAAGGCGCCGCCCTCGCCGAACACGAAGCCGTCGCGGTCTGTGTCGAACGGGCGACAGGCACCGGCTGGGTCGTCGTTGTTGGTGGACATCACGATGCGCATCTGGGCGAACGCGGCGATCGCCACCGCCTCGATCCGGGTCTCCACACCGCCGCAGATCGCGGCGTCGGCCTCACCGAGCACGATCTGCTGCCAGGCACGGGCGATGCCCTCCGAACCGGACGCACACGCTGATATCGACGTCATCACCCCGGCCTTGGCGTGCCGTTCCAGCCCCACGGCCGCGGAGGCGGCATTGGGCATGAACTTTTGTACGGCGAGCGGAGAAACCGCCTTAGCGCCGCGAGCGCGCATCTCGTCGTAGCTGAAGACGAGCTCCTCGGCCGAGCCCAGACCGGTGCCGATGGATACCGCCAACCGATTGGTGTCGATCTCCGGCGAGCCGGCGTTCTCCCAAAGCCGCCGGCCCATAACGGTGGACATCTTTTGCAGGTAACTCATCCGGCGCAGTTCGACCCGCGTCAGCTGACTGTCGAATTCCTCCAGCAGGTGCCCGCCGATGCGAACCGGCAGGTCGTACTCGGCCACGTACGGGTCATCGAGGGTACGGATTCCACTTTGGCTGTCGAGCAACAGCTTCCAGGTGGTTTCCGCGTCGGTTGCCAGCGCAGTAGTCATGGCAATGCCGGTAACGACCACATTGGGTAACGCCTTACCCGTAACCAGCTCTGACATAGATCTTGCTTCGGTTCCTTCCGCGCTCAGTAACGCCCGAAGGCGAGCGCCACGTTATGGCCGCCGAACCCGAACGAGTTGTTGATCGCATAACGGAAATCGCCGTAACGAGGTTCGCCGGCCACAACATCCAGCTCGATCTGGGGATCAGGGGTCTCATAGTTCAGTGTCGGGGGAATGACGCCGTCTCGCAGGCTGAGCACCGTGAGCGCCGATTCCAGCGCCCCGACAGCACCGATGGAGTGGCCCAGCGCCGACTTCGGCGCATAGATCGCGGCCTGCTCGCAACCGGCGACCCGGATGGCGTTCGCCTCGGCGGCATCGCCGATCGGCGTCGCCGTCCCGTGGGCGTTGATGTGGTCGACGTCCTTGGGTGACAGGCCCGCCAGCTCCAGCGCCCGTGTCATCGCCCTGCCGGCACGCACGCCGTCGGGGTCCGGCGCCACCATGTGGAAGGCGTCGGAGGTGATGCCGCCTCCCAGCAATCGGGCCAGCGGCTTGGCGCCGCGGGCCTTGGCGTGCTCCTCGGTCTCGATGAGCATCAACGCTCCCGCCTCGCCGAACACGAAGCCGTCACGGTCTTTGTCGAACGGCCGTGACGCACGCTCGGGTTCGTCGTTGCGCGTCGACATGGCCCGCATCATGGAGAACGCCGCGATGGGCAGCGCCTCGATGGGGCCTTCCACACCGCCGCAGACGGCGACATCGGCGTCACCCATGATGATATGGCGCCACGCGTGGACGATGGCTTCCGAGCCCGACGAACAGGCCGACACCGGAGTCATCACCCCGGCGCGGGCGCCGAGCTGCAGCCCGACGGTCGCCGCGGCGCCGTTGGGCATGATCATCTGAACGGCCAGCGGCGACACCTTGCGGGGGCCGCCCTCGTTCATCAGGTCATAGCTCTCGACGATCCGCTCCGCGCCGCCCAGACCGGTCCCGACGACCACGCTGAACCGGTCCGGATCGAGTTCCGGGCTGCCCGCGGTCTCCCACAGCTGGCCGCTGAGATACTTGCTCAGCCGCTGCACGTAGGACATGCGCCGCATGTCCAGCCTGCCCATGTGGATATCGACGGGTTCCTTGAGGTGGCCACCGATCTTGACGGGCAGGTCCCACTTGTAGACGAAGTCGTCCTCGAGTACGCGGATGCCGCTTTCGCCGGCCAACAATCCCTTCCACGTGCTCTCGATGTCCGGCGCGAGCGATGTCGTCGCCGCGACAGCGGTTACCACAACACTGGGGTAACCGCCGTTAGCAGTGGAAGGCTTGGTCACTTGCTCTCTGCTTCCAGCCTTGCCTTGACGTTGGCAGCTGCATCCGGGTTGTCCGACTCGATCTTGGCGCGCAGCGCGCCCACGGCGTCGGGGTCTTCTTCCTCGAGCTTCTGGATGTAGGAGACGACGTCGCCGACGGTACGCAGACCGGCCAAGTCCTCGTCGGGAATCTTGACGCCGTACTTGTCCTCGGTCTGAACGGCGATCTCAACCATCGACAGCGAGTCGATGTCCAGGTCGTCGACGAACGACTTCTCCGGGGTGACCTCGGACGGCTCGATACCGGTTACCTCTTCGATGATCTCGGCGATACCGGCGATGATTTCTTCTTGACTGACAGCCATAGCTGATTCCCTTCGTAATCTGTTAGATCGAACTGACGTGCTCTTTTTTGTAAAGGCCGATGCAGGGCGTTAAAGGTTGCCCAACTCGTCCAGATCCGCGGGCGACTTGACGGCACGGGCCGTCACCCCCCGAAGTTCGCGCTTGGCGATGCCGGTGAGGGTGCCCGCGGGGGGAAACTCCACGATCGCCGTGACGGTGTGCTCACTGCGCTCACGGATGTATGCGGTGCACAGGTCCCAGCGCACCGGTTGGGTCAGCTGCGCGACCAACGTTTCCATGGCCGCGGCCGCTGAGGTGACCGGTTGTCCGTCGCGGTTCGACAGCAGCGTGGCAGTGGGTTCGGCGGTCGCGATGGCGGCCGCCGCGGCGGCATAGCCGTCCAGGGCCGGCGCCATGTAGCTGGTGTGGAACGCTCCAGCCACGCCCAGGGCGCGCACCCGGGCCTTGGCCGGCGGGTCTTCGGCGAGCTTTTCCAACGCGGTCAGCGGGCCGGCGGCGACGATCTGGCCGGCGGCGTTACGGTTCGCGGCGACCAGGTCCAGGCGCTCGAGCTGGTTGAGTACGTCGGCCTCGTCGCCTCCGAGCACCGCGGACATGCCGGTGGGCTCGGCGGCGCACGCCTTGGCCATCTCGGCGCCGCGGGTCGCGGCCAGCGAAACGGCGTCATCGGTGCCGATTACACCGGCGATGGCGTAAGCCGCGATTTCGCCGACCGAGTGACCGGCCACGATAAGGTCCCGGCCGCTGAGCAGGGCGCGTCCCCTCAGCTCCTGAAAAGCAAGCAGGGTGGCCGCAACGATCAACGGCTGAGCGACCGCGGTGTCGGTGATCTCCTCGGACGAGGCGGTGGTGCCCAGCCGCGCCAGATCCAGGCCACTAGCCTTGGACCACGACGCGATCTGGTCCGCCGCGCCCGGCAGTTCCAGCCACGGCGACAGCATTCCCTCGGTCTGTGAGCCCTGTCCGGGCGCAAGTAGTGCGATCACGTCTCTAAGAGAACACTGTGGAAACGGTTTTGCGCGGTGTAACAGATTATGAACCTCGTCTTAGGTTTTTGTATATATCCCACAAAACACCCCGTCAAGCTATGTGTTTGTGACCTCGCCGCGATATGTCGGCTGTATCACTATCGCCCGGATCGGGCCCAGAATGCGCTAAGACAGTCCGATGGGACCCGCTCTGACCGGGAGCGGAAGCGGAGTCAAGGCGTTATTGCCGACGCCATGAGGTGTCGGGTAGTTCAACTGGCCTACCGTCGCCGCCACCCGCAGGACATACGCATCGCGCGGCTCAGTGGGATCGCGGCCGGTGAAGTCGGTGATGCGCTTGAGGCGGTATCGCACGGTGTTTGGATGAACGAACAACTTGCGGGCGCAGGCCTCAATCGCCCCGCCACAGTCCAGATAAGTGCCAAGGGTCTCGATCAACGTCGGTCCGGCGTCGGCCAGTGGGCCCATGACATCGGTATGCAATGCGACGATCGCCGACGCATCGCCCATCAGGGCGCGCTCGGGTAGGAGTTCTCGGGCCAGCACGGGCCGAGGCGCACCGCTCCAGCCGGCCACGGCGTTCATCCCGGAGATCGCCTCGCTGGCGCTGTGATGGGCCGCGGTCAGCATGGGTGCCGTCGGCCCGATGACCACGGGACCGTCGGAGAACGCGGCCAGTAGGTCACCCAGAAACTTGTCGGTCGGCGACAAGCGTCCGGACACGATTGCCACCAGCCAAGTGCCGTGCACGTCGGTCAGCGCCGCCCGGCCGTGGGCTGCAGCGACATCGCGGACGTATTGGCTGGCCCACTCGCTGCCGGCGGGGTCCTTGGGGTCTCTAGGGTCCGTAGAGTCGTTGGCGTCTGCGCGGCCGGTCGCCGGGGTTCCGACCACGACCGTCGCGGGTGCGGTGGTGTCCCAGTTCAATGCTGCAGCGCGGGACAGCAGCTCTGGGCCGGTGTCGCCGCGCACCACCGCGTCGACGACGCTGGCCTCCATCCGGCTGTCCCAGGTGCCCCGCGCTTCGGCAGCGTTGGCATAGGCCGTCGCGGCGGTGAATGCCAGATCGCGGCTGTACTTCAGAATGCCCACCGTTAGAGCGGTCAACTGCTCTTCGGAGCGGGTGAGCAGCGGCACCACTTCCTCGAGGAACTCCATGGTGACCCGCACCATGTCCACGCTGTGCTGCAACGGAATCCGTTGCCGCAGATCCTGGGGCACGAGTTCGAATGCTTGCGCGGTGTAGCTGATGTCGCTGTGCGGGTCCTGCATCCACTCGACGAAATGCACCACCGCGGTCTGCACCACCAGGGCGACGCTGGCGCGCTGGGAGGCTTCCATTTCGGCGAAGAACGGCAACCGCTCCTGCAAAACCGCGACAGCCTGGGTGGCGAGCCGACCGGAATACTGCTTCAGGCGGCGCAGGACGGAATCGGGCACGGCGTCCAGTAGGTCGAGCGGCAACCGCGGTTTCCCTAGGGGAATGGACTGATTGTCGATCATCCCTAAAACTTACGCCGCTTTTCTGGAAGTTTCCAACAAAGTGACGCCGCGCGTCTTATTGAGGCCTTATGACTCTCAGGCCCCGGGACCCGGATCGGACGTCTGCACCGGAGCGGCCCGCACGTCGTCGATCTGGTACTGGCGGGCCGCCGCCACCGGCACCGACGGGTCGATTTCGCCATCGCGGGCCAGTGCCTCCAGCACCGCTACCACCTGCGACTCGGCGTCGGTGTTGAAGTAGCGCCGCGCGGCGGGCCGGGTGTCGGAAAAGCCGAATCCGTCGGTGCCCAGGGTGAGGTAGGTATTGGGCACCCACTGCCGGATCTGCTCGGGGACCGCGCGCATCCAGTCCGACACGGCGATCACCGGCCCGGTGGCTCCGGCAAGGGCTTTGCTCACGTACGGCACACCGGCCGGCTGGGCGGGGTTCCGCAGCTGCGCCTTCTGGATCGACACTCCGTCGCGGTTCAGCTCGCCCCAACTGGTCACCGACCAGACGTCGGCGGCGACGTCCCACTCGGCGGCCAGCATCTCCGCTGCCTTCAGCGCGGCCGGCATCGACACCCCGGAGGCCAGGATCTGCGCGGTGTTGCTGCGTCGCTCGGTGGCCGCGTGATACCGGTAGATGCCCCGCAGCACTCCTTCGGGATCGAAATTCTCCGGCTCCGGCGGCTGCACGTAGGGCTCGTTGTAGACGGTGATGTAGAAGAACACGTTCTCGGGGTCCTGGCCGAACATCCGGGCCAGCCCGCTTTCCACGATGTAGGCGATTTCGTACGCGAACGCCGGGTCGTAGGCGACCACCGCAGGATTGGTGGAGGCCAGCAACAACGAGTGTCCGTCGGCGTGTTGCAGGCCTTCGCCGGTCAGCGTGGTGCGCCCGGCGGTGGCCCCGAGTGCGAAGCCGCGCGTCATCTGGTCGGCCGCGGCCCAAAAGCCGTCGCCCGTGCGCTGGAACCCGAACATCGAATAGAAGATGTAGATCGGGATCATCGGCTCGTCCTGCGTCGCGTACGACGTGCCGGCCGCGATGAACGATGCCGTCGAGCCGGCTTCGTTGATGCCCTCGTGCAGGATCTGGCCCTTCTCACTCTCCTTGTACGCCAGCATCAAATCGGCGTCCACGGCGGTGTAAAGCTGGCCGTTGCGGTTGTAGATCTTCAACGACGGGAACCACGAGTCCATCCCGAAGGTGCGCGCCTCGTCGGGAATGATCGGCACGATCCGCGGACCGATCTCTTTGTCCCGCAACACCTCTTTGAAGGTTCGCACGATCGCCATGGTGGTGGCGACCGCCTGGGTGCCCGACCCCTTCTTCAGCGGGGCGTAGATGTCGCGCCCGGGTAGCTTCAGGACCTTCGCCTTTGTCCGGCGCTCGGGGAGAAAACCCCCGAGGGTGCGGCGCCGATCCAGCATGTAGCGAATCTCCGGGGCGTCCGCGCCGGGGTGGTAATACGGTGGCAGGTAAGGGTTTTCCTCCAGCTGAGCGTCGCTGATCGGAACGCGCTCGCGGTCGCGGAAGTCCTTGAGATCCTGCAGCGTCAGCTTCTTCATCTGGTGGGTGGCGTTACGGCCCTCGAAGTGCTTGCCCAGCGTGTAGCCCTTGATGGTCTTGGCCAGGATCACCGTCGGCTGTCCTTTGTGTTCGACGGCTGCCCGATAGGCGGCGTAGACCTTGCGATAGTCGTGGCCGCCGCGCTTGAGATTCCAGATCTCTTGATCGCTAAGGTTTTCCACCAGCGTCTTGGTGCGGGGGTCGCGCCCGAAGAAGTGGTCGCGCACGTAGCCGCCGTCGTTGGCCTTATAGGTCTGGAAGTCGCCGTCGGGGGTGGTGTTCATCAGGTTCACCAGCGCGCCGTCGCGGTCGGCGTGCAGCAGGGTGTCCCATTCGCGGCCCCACACCACCTTGATGACGTTCCAGCCGGCGCCCCGGAAGAACGACTCCAGCTCCTGGATGATCTTGCCGTTGCCGCGTACCGGGCCGTCGAGGCGCTGCAGGTTGCAGTTGATGACGAAGGTCAGGTTGTCCAGGCCTTCGAGGGCCCCCATGTGGGACAACCCGCGGCTCTCTGGCTCGTCCATCTCGCCGTCGCCCAAGAAGCACCACACGTGCTGATCGGACGTGTCTTTGATGCCGCGGTCATGCAGGTAGTGGTTGAACCGCGCCTGGTAGATGGCATTGAGCGGGCCCAGGCCCATCGACACGGTGGGGAATTCCCAGAAGTCGGGCATCAGCCGCGGGTGCGGATAGGACGGCAACCCGCCGCCGGGGTGGCTGTGCTCCTGCCGGAAGCCGTCCAGCCGCTCGGTGGTCAACCGGCCTTCCAAGAAGGCGCGCGCGTAAATCCCGGGGGAGGCGTGGCCCTGGATGAACACCTGGTCCCCGCCGCCGGGATGCGACTTGCCACGGAAAAAGTGGTTGAAGCCAACCTCATAGAGCGCGGCCGAGGACGCGTAAGTCGAAATGTGGCCGCCCACACCGACGCCCGGGCGCTGGGCGCGGTGCACCATGATGGCCGCATTCCATCTCATCCACGCCCGGTAGCGACGTTCGACGTCCTCGTCGCCGGGAAACCACGGTTCCAGCTCGGTCGGGATGGTGTTGACGTAGTCAGTCGAGGTCAACGCGGGGATTGACACGCGCAGCTCGCCGGCGCGTTCGAGCAGCCGCAACATCAGGTAGCGCGCCCGCGCCGGCCCCGAGCGCTCCAGCAGGTCGTCGAAGGACTCCAGCCACTCCGACGTCTCCTCGGGGTCGATGTCGGGCAGGTAGGACGCCACACCTTCGCGGATCACCCGAACGCGGTCGGGTTCGCTTCCATTGCCTGGGTTTTTGGCCAGATCGTGGCGCGCGAACTCGGTGGTCATCTTCCGCTCCTCAGTTGGCGGGACACGGGCTTGGGTGATGCGTGCGTGTTCGTCCCNNCCCCAACTGGGCCGACGGCGGTGGAGGTTCCTCCCACCGCGCGAGGTTGATCGCGGCGTTGTCGTCACGCTGATGGGCTACCCGCACACCACCGATGCACTCAGCCCACGCCACCAAATTCATACTCCTGTTCTTACAGCACACCACCGACAACTACCGACCACTCAAACCGCAACAGGTGGCAACCCCTATCGTGCCGCACTGGTGGCCGCGCCGCGTACCCGCCGCGGGTCGTTGCCAGCGCCTCGACCCGGTAACCTCAGGAACCGTGCTCACCGGATGGCGTGTCGTCCCTCGCAGGCACGTGGGGGGATTCCCCAGGCGAGGTGCCCTGGCGCTGGGCTGCGTCGCGGTGTCGCTGATCGGGATCGTCGGGTGTACCTCCGTCACCGGCGGGAAGGCCGCACCCGACACAAAGGTCGCCCCGGCCTACCGGCAGTCGGTTTCCGCGTCGGTGTCGGAATCGGCGGCCACCTCCAGCGTGCGGGAATCCCAGCGGCAACAGTCGCTGACCACCAAGGTGGTTCGCACCGCCTGCGAGTCGCTCGCCACCAGCAGCAAGAACGCAATTGACAAGGTGAATGAATTTGTCGCGGCGTACAACGCAGGCCGCAGCACCGGCCCCGCCGAGGGCCCGGCCGTAGGTGCGCTCAACGACAGCGCCTCCACGGTGACCAGCAGTTTGAGCGACGTACTCTCGTCGCAGCTGCGGGATGAATTCAACGCCTATGTCGACGCGGCGCACGCGGTGGCGCAGGCGATCGGCACGCATGCGCCGACGGGCGAGTTCAACAAGCGGGTCGACCAGC
>PLSK01000110.1:0-3468 GCA_003165155.1 Mycobacterium sp.
GGGCTCACACCGGCGTGATAGGCGGTGTAGGGCAGCAGCAGCCCCAGCAGGATCGTCGACCCGACGTAGAAGACCGCGATCCGGAACACCACCGAGTTGATCGCGCGCGGCATGACCTTCTCCGGGTTCTCTGTCTCCCCGGCCGCGATGCCGATCAGTTCGACGGCGGCGTAGGCGAACACCACACCCGAAGTGACCATCACCAGCGGNNACCTTGAAGCGCCCGGCCAGAAAGACGGTACCGACGATAAGGAACGTCACCAGGGCCAGCACCTTGATCAACGAGGCCCAGAACTCCAGCTCGCCAAAGACCTTGACCGAGATCAGGTTCATCGATGTGACGACGACCAATGCGATCAAAGCGAGCGTCCATTGCGGGACCGATTCGAACACCTTCCAATAGTGGATGTAGGTCGCGATCGCGGTGGTGTCCACAATCCCGGTCATAGCCCAGTTCAGGAAGTACATCCAGCCTGCGGCGAAAGCCACCTTCTCCCCGAAGAATTCACGGGCGTAGGAGACGAAGGATCCCGAAGTCGGGCGGTGCAGCACAAGCTCACCCAAAGCGCGCAGGATCAGGAAGACGAAGATGCCGCAGATCCCGTAGACGATGAACAATCCGGGCCCAGCTGACGCAAGTCTTGTTCCGGCGCCCAGGAAAAGGCCGGTTCCGATAGCGCCGCCGAGAGCGATCATCTGCAGCTGCCGGTTTTGGAGGGACTTGTGGTAGCCGGCGTCTTCGCGCGTGAGTCCCTCGGCGGCGGTGTTCTCCGGTGGCATCGAGCTCCTATCCCGAGGGGCGAATGACCGTAAAGCTATTCCACCGCCCGACGTGGCGCGCGCTGACCTAGTAACTCGGAAAAAGAAGCGGCGGGCTGCCGTGACTAGTGATACAAACGATGCGGCTGTGGCTGGTGGACCGAGGCGGGGGGACTTATAACCCCAGCTGTCGCTCGGCGTTGGAAACGTCGAGGTCCGGGTGGCCGATGAGCCGACGAAAATATTCCTCGAAGGCACAGTCACAACAATCGTCGATCACAAAATCACGCCCCAGCCTTACGGCGGGTACATCGTCCCCGGCTCCACGCTCGAGAATATATCGCGCCCCGCCGTGCGGGGAAGAAAGGCAAGTGAACGCACCGATGAATGATCAATACGGCGATTCCACGCGCTGCGTCAAAGCCGCTAGCCCGCCGGCGATCCCGGGTCGGCCGGTAGCGCCGTCGCCTGTTCTGGCGTCCACGTACCATCTGTCGACCGATGATGACCCGCCGAGTGATGAGGCCGCCGACCTGGACACCTACGGCCGCGGCTCCAATCCGACTTGGCGGCAGCTGGAATCGGCGATTGCCGAGCTCGAGGGCGCAGCCAGCGCGTTTGTTTTCAGCTCCGGCATGGCGGCAATCAGTGTGGTACTGCGCGCGCTGACGAAGCCTGGCTCGGTGCTGGTTATCCCCGCTGACGGCTACTATCAGGTGCGCCGTTATGCCGCCGAATATCTTGCGCCCGTCGGAGTTAACGTCATCGAGGCGACGAGTTCGCAAATCTTCGATGCGGCCGCGGGCGCCGACGTGGTGCTGGCGGAGTCTCCCACCAACCCTGCACTGGATGTGGTGGATTTGCAGCGGCTGGCGTCGGTCTGCCGGGGCCACGACGCGCGTCTGATCGTCGACAACACCACCGCCACGCCGCTGGGTCAGCGGCCGCTGGCGCTGGGCGCGGACGTCGTGGTCGCCAGCGCCACTAAGGCCCTGTCCGGCCACAGCGACGTGCTGGCCGGATACGTGGCCACCAACCGGCTCGACTTGGCCGCTGTGGTGGAACGTCAACGCCTGCTCGCGGGCGCGATCCTCGGCGCCTTCGACGCATGGTTGGTGCTGCGTGGCTTGGGCAGCGCCGGACTACGTTACGGGCGCCAATGCGACAACGCACAGGCTCTGGCCGCGATGCTGCGCGACCACCCCAGCGTCGGGACCGTGCGCTACCCGGGGCTGCCCGACGATGTCGCCCATCCGGTGGCCTCGACGCAGATGCGGAGGTTCGGTGCGTTGGTGTCCGTGGAGTTCGCCAGCGCCGCGGCCGTGCACGCACTCGTGCGGCGTAGCGAGTTATTGATCGCGGCCACCAGCTTTGGTGGTATCCATACCTCGGTGGATCGCCGGGCCCGCTGGGGAGACCAGTTCCCGGAGGGTTTCGCGCGGATCGCGTTGGGCATCGAGGACACCGATGACCTGCTGGCCGACGTCGAGCGGGCCCTCGCGACGAACCCATGACAACCCTCGTCAGCCCCACGAATAGGCGTTTGGCGGCTGAAGTTGCCACCCCGGGGAACAAGATGCATGGGCGTGCCGTTAGCATTGTCAGCAAGTTGAGTGCACCCGACTCAATGCCGGGTTGACAGCCCGCTGCCCAACGAGGCAGACTTGAGCGAGGTGCACTCAGCATAGTGCAGGAATCAGATAAGAACGAAGCATTACCACAATCAGGAGGAATCACTATGGCTCGTGCGGTCGGTATCGACCTCGGGACCACCAACTCCGTCGTCGCGGTTCTTGAGGGAGGCGAACCCGTTGTCGTCGCCAACTCGGAAGGCTCTCGGACCACTCCGTCGGTCGTCGCGTTCGCGCGTAACGGCGAAGTGCTGGTCGGCCAGCCCGCCAAGAACCAGGCGGTGACAAACGTCGACCGGACCATCCGTTCGGTCAAGCGCCACATGGGCACCGATTGGTCCGTTGAGATCGACGGAAAGAATTACACCGCGCAGGAGATCAGCGCGCGCATCTTGCAGAAGCTGAAGCGCGACGCGGAGAGCTACCTCGGTGAGGACATTGCCGACGCGGTGATCACCGTGCCCGCCTACTTCAACGACGCTCAGCGTCAGGCGACCAAGGAGGCCGGCCAGATCGCCGGTCTGAACGTGCTGCGGATCGTCAACGAACCCACTGCCGCGGCCCTGGCCTACGGCCTGGACAAGGGCGAGAAGGAACAGACCATCCTGGTCTTCGACCTGGGCGGCGGCACCTTCGACGTCTCGCTGCTCGAGATCGGCGAGGGTGTGGTCGAGGTCCGTGCCACCAGCGGTGACAACCACCTCGGTGGTGACGACTGGGACCAGCGCGTCGTGGACTGGCTGGTCGAAAAGTTCAAGGGCACCAGCGGTATCGACCTGACCAAGGACAAGATGGCCATGCAGCGGCTGCGTGAGGCTGCCGAGAAGGCCAAGATCGAGCTGAGCTCGAGCCAGAGCACCTCGATCAACCTGCCCTACATCACCGTCGACGCGGACAAGAACCCGCTGTTCCTCGACGAGCAGCTGACGCGTGCGGAATTCCAGAAGATCACTCTGGATCTGCTGGACCGCACCCGCAACCCGTTCCAGTCGGTGATCAAGGACGCCGGTATCCCGGTCTCCGATATCGACCACGTGGTTCTGGTGGGTGGTTCAACCCGCATGCCGGCGGTCTCGGA
>PLSK01000110.1:3479-11483 GCA_003165155.1 Mycobacterium sp.
GGTATCGAGACCAAGGGCGGCGTCATGACCAAGCTCATCGAGCGCAACACCACCATCCCGACCAAGCGCTCGGAGACCTTCACCACCGCCGATGACAATCAGCCATCGGTGCAGATCCAGGTCTACCAGGGCGAGCGCGAAATCGCTTCGCACAACAAGCTGCTCGGCTCCTTCGAGTTGACCGGCTTGCCGCCGGCTCCGCGCGGCGTGCCTCAGGTCGAGGTCACCTTCGACATCGACGCCAACGGCATCGTGCACGTCACTGCCAAGGACAAGGGCACCGGCAAAGAGAACACGATCAAAATCCAGGAGGGCTCCGGCCTTTCCAAGGAAGAGATCGACCGGATGATCAAGGACGCCGAAGCGCACGCCGATGAAGACCGCGCGCGTCGCGAAGAAGCCGACGTTCGCAACCAGGCCGAGACGCTGGTCTACCAGACGGAGAAGTTCGTCAAAGAACAACGTGAAGCCGAGGGCGGTTCGCAGGTTCCCGAGGACACCTTGAACAAGGTTGACGCCGCTGTGGCTGAGGCCAAGACGGCACTCGGTGGCACCGATATCTCCGCGATCAAGGCGGCGATGGAGAAGCTGGGCCAGGAGTCCCAGGCGCTGGGGCAGGCGATCTACGAAGCCACCCAGGCGGCCGGGGGTGCCGATGGCTCCCAGCCCGGAAGCTCGGGCTCAGCGGACGATGTTGTGGACGCGGAGGTGGTCGAAGATGACCAGGAGTCCAAGTGACTCAAGAGAACCGAAGCGATGAAGGCAACCCGGAACAGGTAACGATCACCGACAAACGGCGGATTGATCCCGAGACCGGCGAAGTACGGCAGAGTGCCTCCGGCCCGGCCCCTAGCGGGTCGGAGGCGTTCGCCGGCGAAACGCCAGAGGAGTCGGACAAGGCGGCCGAACTGCTCGCAGATCTACAACGGGTGCAGGCCGATTTTGCCAACTACCGCAAGCGGGCGCTGCGCGACCAGCAGGCCGCCACCGATCGGGCCAAGGCCACCGTTGTCAGCCAATTGCTGGGCGCGCTCGACGATCTCGAACGGGCACGCACGCACGGTGACCTGGAGTCCGGTCCACTGAAGTCGGTCGCAGACAAGCTGGACGGCGCACTGAACGGGCTTGGGCTGGAGGCGTTTGGTGCCGAGGGCGAAGATTTCGACCCGGTGCTGCACGAAGCGGTGCAGCACGAGGGCGACGGCGGGCCGGGCTCCAAGCCGGTGATCGGCACGGTCATGAGGCGGGGCTACAAACTGGGCGAGCACGTACTGCGTAATGCCCTGGTGGGCGTCGTCGACACGGTCAGCAGCGGCCCCGCCGCTGAAACAGGACAAGCCGACACAGACGATAACGCCGACGCTTCAGCCGAATAGAGCACAGAATCAAGACAGCAAAAGAGAAAGGCGAAAGGGGGTGACGCAGCATGGCCCAACGCGAATGGGTCGAAAAAGACTTCTACAAGGAGCTGGGCGTTTCCTCTGACGCCACGCCCGATGAGGTAAAGCGAGCGGCCCGCAAGATACTCGCCGAGAACCACCCGGACCGCAACCCCGGCAACAAGGCGGCCGAAGACCGGTACAAGGCCGTGTCAGAGGCCAAGGAAGTGCTAACGGATCCGGCCAAGCGCAAGGAGTACGACGAAACCCGGCGGCTGTTCGCCGGCGGTGGCTTGGGCGGACGCCGGTTCGACACTGGTGGCTTCAACGTCGGTGGTGACGGCGCCGAGTTCAACCTCAACGATTTGTTCGACGCGGCAGGGCGNNGAGACCGAGACCGAGCTGGACTTCGTCGAGGCCGCCCAAGGCGTGGCGATGCCGCTGCGGTTGACGAGCCCGGCACCGTGCACCAACTGTCATGGCAGCGGAGCCCGGCCGGGCACCAGCCCGAAGGTGTGTCCCACCTGCAACGGGTCCGGTGTCATCAACCGCAATCAGGGTGCCTTTGGCTTCTCCGAACCCTGCACCGACTGCCGCGGCAGTGGCTCGATCATCGAGCACCCCTGCGANNGAGTGCAAAGGCACCGGCGTGACGACCCGGACCCGCACGATCAATGTGCGGATCCCGCCCGGTGTCGAGGACGGTCAGCGTATCCGGCTGCCCGGGCAAGGCGAGGCCGGATTGCGCGGTGCGCCATCGGGTGACCTGTATGTGACTGTGCATGTGCGGCCGGACAAGATCTTTGGCCGCGACGGCGACGACCTCACCGTGACCATTCCTGTCAGCTTCAGCGAATTAGCTTTGGGTTCAACGCTTTCAGTGCCGACGCTGGACGGCAAGGTCGGAGTCAAGGTGCCCAAGGGCACCTCCGACGGCCGCATCCTGCGGGTGCGCGGGCGCGGTGTGCCCAAGCGCAGTGGCGGTAATGGGGACTTGCTCGTCACCGTGAAGGTGGCCGTGCCGTCCGACTTGGAAGGCTCCGCCCAGGAGGCACTGGAGGCCTATGCGGAGGCCGAGCGTGCCAGTGGTTTCAACCCACGGGCCGGATGGGCAGGTAATCGCTAAATGCCGAAGAACTCTAGGAGAGATGAAGCCCGCACCTTCCTGATCTCGGTGGCCGCCGAACTGGCCGGCATGCACGCGCAGACCCTGCGTACCTACGACCGGCTCGGACTGGTCAGCCCGCAGCGCACTTCCGGTGGTGGGCGGCGCTATTCGCAGCATGATGTCGAATTGCTGCGTCAGGTGCAGCGACTCTCTCAGGACGAGGGGGTCAACCTCGCCGGCATCAAGCGCATCATCGAGCTGACCAATCAGGTCGAGGCGTTGCAGTCGCGGCTGCAGGAGATGGCGGTCGAGATCGAGGCGTTGCGCGCCAACCAGCGCCGCGACATCGCGGTGGTGCCCAAGAGCACCGCGTTGGTGGTTTGGCAACCTCGTAGGACGCGCTAGCGCCGCAAATCGCCCAGCTAAACGCGGATCGAAAACTGCGCGACCGCCGGTTTGCCAGGACGCGCGGATTCGTAGCCACCCCGGCTTAGCGCGTCGGTCGGTGCGGTCATCGGCTCGAAACACACCAAGTCTTCGGCGGGCGGCGCAAAGATCTGCGCCGCCGGATACCCCTGTTCGAAGTGCACCTCGAGGCGGCGCCCGCCACCGGAAACCGCGAACACCGCGCCGACGTCGACCTGGTCGTAAGCGTCGTCAAAAGCCTTGTCACCTAGCGGTTCCACGTTCGCCGGCTGTGGTGAAGTTTGGCCGGTTGGCAGCCCCTGCCCATCAAGGCTCAGGTGCCTCAGGCGCGGGGTCTCGATGATCCAGTCGCCGCGGGCAGCATCGGGTATGCGGAGGTACGGGTGGAACCCGAAGCAAAGCGGGACCGGGGTGTCGCCGGTAGCCGTGATCGTGGTGCGCAACGTCAGCGTCCGTTCGGCCAGTCGGACAGTAACCGCGAGCACGTGCGGATACGGGAAGCTGGCCAGCAACCGGGGGCTGGCTCCGAAGTCCACCTCGGCGGTCAGTTCGTTCACAGACTCGGCCGTCACTCGCCAGTCCGGATATGCGGCCAGCGTGCCGTGGATCGGCAAACCGTTGGGGTCCGGGCGGACACCGTTTTCGCCTGGCGTCAGGGTAACTGTCTTGTTCTCGGCGGTATAAGTGTTGCTGCCCAAGCGGTTTGCCCAGGGATACAAAATCGGTATTCCCATCGTTTTGCCGGCTTCGAGGTAGGCATCCAGCCCGCGCCGCTGACCGAGTAGCTCGACCCCCGAGTCGGTCAGCGAGGTGCCGATCATGCCGGCGTCAGGCACGAACTGCGCGGCTACCGACGAGGACGGGTCGCGCAGCGTGACGAGGTGCACGCGGCCAGCGTAGCGGGTCTAGCGCGACAAAGGGTCGTGCTGAATACGCTCCGGTGGGGCACCTTTAGCGATCAGAGCGGCCTTTGTGGCGCGGACCATCGCCGGGCCGCCGCAGATCAGGATCTGCCGATCGCCCCAGCCGCCGTATGTGGTCACCACGTCGGACAGCCGGCCGGTTTGGCGCACATGCAGGCCCCGCGGCGGGGTGACGTCGGGATAGTCGGCGGCCCACGACGGATCGCGGCTGTATTCCGAGACCGGTGTTACCGACAGCCACGGATTGTGGGCCGCAACCTGCCAGAGGGTGGGCAGGTCGTAGAGCTCGCACGAGTATCGGCCGCCGAAGAACAGATGCACGCGTGGGTTCACCGCGTAGCGGGTGAGGTCCATGATCACTGCCCGTAGCGGCGCCAGCCCGGTGCTACCGGCGACCATCAGCACGTCACCGCCCGCCCGATCGACTTGAAGTCCACCGTGCGGGCTGGACAGCCGCCACCGGTCGCCCAGTCGCGTTTCGTTGATGACGGCGGTGCTGACCAAGCCGCCGGGGACGACGCGCACGTGGAACTCGATTCCGCCGTCCGGGTCCGCCGGGATAGCGGGGCTCAGATAGCGCCAGCGGTGCGGGCATTGCGGAACTTGGACGTTGACATACTGCCCGGGGTGGTAGTGCATCGGGCGATCCAGGCGCAGCCGGACCACCGCGAGATCGCGCGACACCCGACTGTGCTCGATGACGGTGCCGTCCCACCAAGCAGGTGCCTCGTCGGCGTCGGCGGCACCGCTCATCACGCCGGTGATCAGGTTCAGTGACTGACTGGCCGCGTCCTCGACGGCATCGGTCCAGGCGTCACCCAGGTGTGTGCGCAGCGTGGTGTGCAGCGCCTGCCGCAGTGTGTCGTAATGAGACGGCAGCACACCGTATTTGCGGTGGTCCTGGCCGAGCTGGGCAAGAAAGGCCACCGGTTCCTGCGCGCGCTGTGCCACCAATTCGCCGTATACCCAGTGCATTGCGTGGGCGAAAGCGGCTCGTTGGCCGTCCATTTCAGGCGGGAAGAGGTCGCGTACCGAGATGTCGAGGGCAAACCAGTGGGCGTAGAGCCGGCGGACGAGTTCATTGCTTGAATTTTTCGAGCCCGGGTCCTGCTGTTCAAAGGCGTCGCGCAGCACCAGCAGCGCGTCCCGGTCCTCTAAGCCCACGGGCCCCGATTCTAGGCTTCCGGCAAAATCCGCTAGACTTGAGTGGAACAGACTCAACCTTGACGACGTTGAACAACGCGAGAAGCATTTTCCCAATACCCGAACGGAGGTGTCGTGGACTCTTTCAACCCGACAACCAAGACGCAGGCGGCCCTGACATCTGCCCTACAGGCGGCGACAGCTGCCGGTAATCCCGAGATCAGGCCTGCCCATGTCCTGTTGGCATTGCTGACACAGAACGACGGGATCGCCGCGCCGCTATTGGAGGCTGTCGGCGTTGAGCCCGCCGCCGTCCGCGCTGAAGCGCAGCGCATCATCGACCGGTTGCCGCAGGCCAGTGGCGCCAACACGACACCGCAGCTTTCCCGCGAATCGTTGGCTGCCGTCACCGCCGCTCAGCAGCTGGCCACCGAGATGGACGATGAATACGTCTCGACCGAGCATCTACTGGTGGGGCTGGCTACCGGCGACTCCGACGTAGCCAAGCTCCTCACCGGACACGGCGCCTCCCCGGAGGCGTTGCGCGAAGCATTCGCCAAAGTACGCGGCAGCGCCCGGGTGACCAGCGCTGACCCCGAGGCCACCTACCAGGCGCTGGAGAAGTACTCCACCGACCTGACCGCCAGGGCTCGCGAGGGCAAGCTCGACCCAGTCATCGGACGGGACAACGAGATTCGCCGTGTCGTGCAGGTGCTATCCCGTCGTACCAAGAACAATCCGGTGCTCATCGGCGAGCCCGGTGTCGGCAAGACCGCGATNNAAGTACCGCGGCGAGTTCGAGGAACGGCTCAAGGCCGTGCTCGACGACATCAAAAACTCGGCGGGGCAGATCATTACGTTCATCGACGAGTTGCACACCATCGTCGGGGCCGGCGCGAGCGGTGAGTCGGCGATGGACGCCGGCAACATGATCAAGCCGATGCTGGCCCGTGGCGAACTGCGGCTGGTTGGCGCGACCACGCTCGACGAGTACCGCAAATACATCGAAAAGGACGCCGCGCTGGAGCGGCGCTTCCAGCAGGTGTTCGTCGGTGAGCCGTCGGTGGAAGACACCGTCGGGATCCTGCGCGGGCTGAAGGACCGCTACGAGGTGCATCACGGCGTGCGCATCACCGACTCTGCGCTGGTGGCCGCGGCCACCTTGTCCGACCGCTACATCACCGCCCGATTCCTGCCGGACAAGGCGATCGACCTGGTCGACGAGTCCGCCAGCCGGCTGCGGATGGAGATCGACTCGCGGCCCGTCGAGGTCGACGAAGTCGAACGGCTGGTGCGCCGACTCGAGATCGAAGAGATGGCGCTGGCCAAAGAGGAAGACGCGGCATCCAAGGATCGCTTGGAGAAGTTGCGCGCAGAACTGGCCGACTACAAAGAACAACTCGCCGAGCTGACCACGCGCTGGCACAACGAGAAGAACGCCATCGACGTCGTCCGCGAACTCAAGGAACAGCTCGACACGTTGCGCGGCGAGTCCGACCGTGCCGAGCGCGACGGCGACCTGGCCAAGGCCGCCGAGCTGCGTTACGGACGCATCCCGGAGGTGGAAAAGAAGCTCGACGCCGCGCTGCCGACGGCTGAGGCGCGGACCGACGTGATGCTCAAGGAAGAGGTCGGTCCCGACGACATCGCCGATGTGGTGTCGGCCTGGACGGGCATCCCGGCCGGCCGGTTACTGGAGGGCGAGACCGCCAAGCTGCTGCGAATGGAAGACGAGCTGGGCCGGCGCGTGGTCGGGCAGAAGAAGGCCGTGCAGGCCGTCTCCGACGCGGTGCGTCGCACTCGGGCGGGGGTCGCCGACCCGAACAGGCCGACCGGATCGTTTCTGTTCCTCGGACCCACCGGTGTCGGCAAGACCGAGCTGGCCAAGGCACTGGCCGACTTTTTGTTCGACGACGAGCGCGCGATGGTCCGCATCGACATGAGCGAGTACGGCGAGAAGCACTCGGTGGCCCGCCTGGTGGGTGCGCCTCCCGGCTACATCGGTTACGACCAGGGTGGTCAGCTGACCGAGGCGGTGCGCCGGCGTCCCTACACGGTGGTGCTGTTCGACGAGGTGGAAAAGGCCCACCCGGATGTGTTCGACGTCCTGCTGCAGGTGCTCGACGAGGGCCGGCTCACGGATGGGCAGGGCCGCACGGTGGACTTCCGCAACACGATCCTCATCCTGACGTCCAACCTCGGGTCGGGTGGCAGCGAGGAGCAGGTGATGGCGGCGGTACGCGCGGCATTCAAGCCGGAGTTCATCAACCGTCTCGACGATGTGCTGATTTTCGACGGGCTCGATCCCGAAGAGCTGGTACAGATCGTCGATATCCAGCTCGACCAGCTGGACAGGCGGCTCGCCCAGCGACGGCTGCAACTGGAGGTTTCGCTGCCGGCCAAGGGTTGGCTGGCACAGCGGGGATTCGACCCCGTCTACGGGGCCCGGCCGTTACGCCGGCTGGTGCAGCACGCCATCGGCGATCAGTTGGCCAAGATGCTGCTTGCCGGCGACGTGCACGACGGCGACACCGTTCCCGTCAACGTGAGCCCCGACGGCGACGCGCTGATCCTCGGCTGAGCCCTGATTGCCCGACTCCTCAGCGGCCCATGCTGGCCCGCATCGTCGTCGGGCGGCGCCTGTGGCGCGTGTTGCATCCCGTGATTGGGTTGTGACCCGGCGGGAATCTGTGTTCCAGGCGAACAGCAGATACGCTACGTGGGATGGTCCCGCTATGGTTCACGCTCTCCGCGCTGTGCTTCGTCGGCGCGGTGGTGCTGTTGTATGTCGATATCGACCGGCGCCGCGGTCGCAGCAGGCGCCGTAAGTCGTGGGCGCGGTCGCATGGATTCGACTTTGAGCGCGAGTCAACCGACATCTTGAAGCGCTGGAAGCGCGGCGTCATGTCGACGGTGGGCGACGTCCCCGCCCACAACGTCGTGCTGGGTCAGATACGTGGCGAGGCCGTGTACATCTTCGACCTCGACGAAGTCGCCACGGTGATCGCCCTGCACCGCAAGGTGG
>PLSK01000017.1 GCA_003165155.1 Mycobacterium sp.
GTGTTGCTCAAGCTCAACGGCAAAGGCGGCAACCCGATCTACGTCAAATTATTGAGCCAGCCGAGCGGGCGGTGCACCCCGAAGTGAAACTAAAGCTACCGAAGATCAAACGGCCCAAAAAGCGGAGCCCCTTCGTGTTGGGAGTCATGGGCACCGCGATCGTGACCTGCGTGACCATCGCCGCCTTCCAGTACGACAAGCTGCCATTCGTCAAGAACACCAACGACTATTCGGCCTACTTCGCTGAAGCCGGTGGCATCAAACCCGGTAGTACGGTTCGGGTTTCGGGCATGGGAGTCGGCAGGGTCTCAGACGTCCGCTTGGAGGGCACCAAGGTTCGGGTGGGCTTTACCGTCCGCAACAGCGTCGAGCTGGGCGATCGCACGGAAGCGGCGATCAAGACAGAGACAATTCTAGGTAGCAAGATGCTCGAGCTGACCTCGCGTGGCGAAGGGAAGCTGACGGGCATCATTCCGCTGGAACGTACCACCTCGCCGTATGACCTTCCGGACGCGCTGGGCGACCTGACAACCACGATCAGCGGTCTGGATACCGCCCAATTGTCCTCGGCGCTAACGACATTGGCCAACACGTTCAAGGAAACACCTCCGCAGCTAAGGCCTGCACTGGAGGGAGTGGCCCGGTTCTCGGATACCCTCAACAATCGCGACGCGCAGCTGCGCAGCCTGTTGGCGAATGCCAACAAGGTCTCGGGAGTACTGGGCCGGCGCAGCCAACAGATCGCCACCCTGGTATCAGATTCCAACCTACTGCTGGCAGCGTTGCTGGACGAACGAGATTCACTCGACGCCCTGATGAACAACCTCTCTGCGGTCTCGCACCAGATCTCGGGGCTGGTCGACGACAACCGAACTCAACTCAAGCCGGCCCTCGACAAGCTCAACGGGGTGCTCGAGATCCTCGACAACCGTAAGGAAGATATTCAGAAAACCCTGCCCAAATTCAAACGGTATGCGATGTCGTTCGGCGAAGTTTTGGGATCCGGGCCGTTTTTCAAGGCTTACGTTGCGAACCTGATTCCCGGCCAGATCGGTGGTCCGGTTCTCGACGCCGATATGTATGACCGGTTTTTGGATCCAAACCAAAAGTTGCCTTCGGAGGTGGTGGACCCACCAACCGGGTCTCCGCCGGTCCCGCCGGAGAACGCGCCCGTCCCGCTGTGGTCCCAGCCGCCGTCACCGCCGCCCTCGACGCCACCTATTCGGACCATTCCCGCGCCCCCACCTCTCATCACGGGGAACAGTGAACATTAGTCGTCGCACCCTTCGAAACGTGACCGCCATCAGCCTGGTGGGGACCCTTGTCGTGGCTTCGTTTCTGGTCGCCTCGAAGGTGTGGAATTATGTCGAAAAGAACACTTATTCGGCGTATTTCGCGGAATCCAACGGCCTGTTCGTAGGCGACGAGATCAGAATCCTCGGCGTCGCCGTCGGCGTGGTGGACAAGATCGAGCCGCAGCCCACCGGCTCCAAGGTGACATTCTCCGTCGACAAGCAGTATCCGGTCCCGGCCGATGCTCGTGCTGCGATCCTGTCACCGTCGCTGGTGACTTCTCGGGCAATCCAACTCGTCCCGGTGTACTCCGGCGGGCCCAAATTGAGCCCCGGCGCATCGATCCCGTTGAACCGCACCGCGGTGCCCGTTGAATGGGATGACTTCCGCAAGCAGCTGGAAAAGCTGACCGACGCATTGCAGCCCACAGCCCCGGGCGGCGTGAATTCGCTCGGCGAATTCGTCAACGCGGCCGCGGACAACCTGCGCGGCCAGGGAGACACCGCTCGCGACACCGTAATCAAGCTGTCCAAAGCAATTTCAGCACTCGGTGATCACGCCGACGACATCTTCAGCACGGTGCGCAATCTGCAGTTGTTGGTTTCGGCGTTGTACTCCAGCAGCGATCTGCTGGCCGCGTTCAACCAGAACCTGGCCGGCGTGACAACGGTACTGTCGAACAGACCCAACGAAGTCGCCAATGCAGTGAAAGACCTGGATGGGGCGCTAATAGATTTGCGTGNNTGAACATCTACCAACCGGCGCAGAGCGCGATGAGCGGCATCATTGCGTTGAACAACTTCGCCGATATCCCGCAGTTCATCTGCAACTCGATCGAGGCGGCCTCCCGGGCGCGCTTGGACCGTGTTTCCAAGCTGTGCCTGCAATACGTCAATCCGATCATCAAAAACCGCATCTACAACTACATACCGGCAGGGATCAACCCGTTCGTCGGGACCCAGGCCCGGCCCAACGAGATCACCTACAGCGAGGACAGGCTTCGGCCTGGCTACACGCCCCCGCCTGACGCTGTGCCAGCACCGGATGCGACGCCGCCGGCGCCCGCGGACCAGCCGCCACCGCCGCCGAGCGGCACGATCAGTTCGACCGAGGTACTGCAGAATCTGCTGCTTCCGACGGGCCCGTCGTGAGACGCGCGATAGCTGCGGCGCTCAGCCTTGCGTGCCTTGCCGCCCTTCCGGCGTGTGGCTGGCACGGCCTGAATACGTTCACCCTGCCCGGTACCGCCGGCGGGGGGCCGGGCGCCTACACGATTCAGGCGCAAATGCCCGATGTCGTGACCATTCAGGAAAACACCCGTGTTCGCGTTGACGACGTCAACATCGGCAACGTCACCAAGATCGAGATCCAAGACTGGCATGCGCTCGTCACCATGCGCATCAACGGTGATGTCCACCTGCCGGCCAATTCGACCGCCAAGCTCGGGCAGACCAGCCTTCTGGGCTCGATGCACATCGAACTGACGCCGCCCAAGGATGAGCCGCCGGTCGGCGAACTCAAAAACGGGTCGGTCATCCCGTTGTCACACGCGAGCATGTATCCGACCACCGAGCAGACTCTGGCCTCGGTGTCGATCCTGCTGAACGGCGGCGGAATTGGGCAGTTGCAGGAGATCAATCAGGCGCTCGCCAAGGCGTTCGCCGGCCGCGAAAGCGACATGCGCAGTCTGCTGGACCAGCTGGACGTGTTCATCCGCGGCACGAACGCCCAGACCGACGACATCATTGCCGCCTCCGAGAACCTCAACTCGCTGGCAGGCCAGGTGGCCGCCAAAGATCCCGTCGTCGACAAGGCTTTGACGACCGTGCCTAAAGCGCTGGCGGTATTAGCTGAAGAGCGCACCAAAATCGCCGATGCGATCGATCAGCTCGGCAAGTTCAGCGCGATCGCGGCCGACACGATTCACCAGAGTAAGGAATCGCTGGTGAACAATCTGCGCAACATCGCTCCCGTGCTGCGGTCCCTCGCTGACGCCGGCCCGTCCCTGACCAAGGGCCTGGACGGGTTGGCGACCTATCCCTGGCCGACATCCACCGTGACCAATTGGTTCCGTGGCGACTACGCCAACCTCACGATGATCGTCGATTTGACGTTGAGCCGCATAGACACCGGGATCTTCACCGGTTCTCGCTGGGAAGGCAATCTCACCCAGCTCGAAATGCTGTGGGGACGCACAATCGGCATGCAGCCGAGCCCGGTCACGGCGGGCAACCCGCTGACCTTTCCGTACCACAACGGGGGGTACTGAATGCTGCGCCTGAATCGCCGGACGTGGATCCAGTTGTCGATCTTAACTCTGGTGACGGTAATTTTCTGTGGCGCAATGGCGTTCGATTACATGAAGCTGCCCGAGACGCTGTTCGGAATCG
>PLSK01000085.1 GCA_003165155.1 Mycobacterium sp.
GGCGTTGTGCACCAGGAAGCGCCGCCCCTTCTCGTCGGTCAGGCTGAGTAGACCAGGACCCTCGCCGATCGCGGCTGTGTCGAGTTCTTCGACTTCACCGGGCGTCTGCGCACTGGAGAACACCAGCTCGCGCGGACTGTCCGTGATACCGATCTTGACCTCCACGGTGGCCCCTTCCGTTGGCATTCCGTCACACACGTGTCAGCAGCAGGCTAGTGGACGCTTCGAGGTGCGCTGCGATCGAGGTGAGAGTCGGGCAGGTAACGATTAGCTCCCAGCTGGGTCAACAAGCCGCACAACGCCAGAACCTCGGTAGTCACATCAGTAGCATCGGCAACATCAGACACACAGTCCACGATCGCGGCGGCCTAGTTCATGACTACCCCGACCACGAGGCAGACGGAGCCGACTTCCACGACGCGGACGGCTACGAAGACGGCTGGGACGAACACGACTGGGACGAAGACGAAGACGAAGACGACTACGACGACAGCTACGGCGCACTCGCCTGGCTGGCCGAGCGGCGATGGCGACCGGCCGCGGCATTCCTTGGCTGTGTAGTGGCCCTTGGCGCCCTTGCGACCGCGGTCGTCATCAACAGCGGCGACAGCGCATCCACCAAAGCCACCGTGGGGGCACCCACTCCCCGGACGGCGACCACGCTGACCACCACGCAAGCCCCCGCGGCCCCCACCCCGAAGCCGGCTAAACCCCAACTACCGCCCGAGACGGTCAGCACCGTCGCACCGCCCAGTGCCGCGCCCGCGCCGACTGCGCTCGCGCCGGCGGCGACGCTGGATCCGCGTACCGTCGTCTACAGCGTGACCGGAACAAAACAGCTCCTTGACCTGGTGAGTGTCGTCTACACCGACGCCCGGGGCTACCCGCAGACCGAGTTCAACGTGGCGTTGCCGTGGTCGAAGATGGTCGTGCTGAACCCCGGGGTGCAAACCCTGTCGGTGGTGGCGACCAGCATCTACAGCCATCTCGATTGCTCGGTCTTCAACGCCGCGGGTCAAACGGTCGTGGCATCGGCCAGCAACTCGATGATCGCGACGTGCACCCGCTAGCTCAGACCGAGTTCGCGCATCCGTCGTTCGTGGGTCTGTTGCAAACGGTCAAAGAACGCACTGAGCTGGCCCAGACCACCGGTGCCAGATACCACCAGGTCGACGAGCTCATCGTGGTCGGCCAGCAGATACTGGGCCTGGGTGATCGCCTCGCCGAATAGCCGGCGAGACCACAGCGCCAGCCGGCTGCGCTGTTTACTGCTGGTGGTCACGGCCGCGCGCACCTCGGCGACGACGAACTGCGAGTGCCCGGTCTCAGACAACGCGGCCCGCACCGTGTCGGCAACCTGATCGGGTAGCCCGTCGGCCAGCTCCAAGTACAAGTCGGAAGCCAAGGCGTCACCGACATAGGTCTTTACCAAAGCTTCCAGCCATGTGCTCGGCATGGTCAGCCGGTGATAATTCTCCAGCGCCGGGGCATACTTCGACATCGCCGCGACCACGTCGACCCCACGGCGTTCCAGGGCATCGCGCAGCAGCTCGTAGTGATTCATCTCGGCGGCGGCCATGCTCGCCATCGAGATCCGTCCCCGCAGGTCAGGGGCCATCCGGGCCTCGTCGGTCAGTCGGTAGAACGCGGCCACCTCGCCGTAGGCGAGCACGGCGAACAGCTCGTTGACGCCCGGATGATCGGCCGTCAGCCGTGAGGTGGTCGAATCGTCCGCCCGGGCGGCTTCCGCCTGGTCCGATGGGGGCGAAGTCATGGGGTTCACTTTAGTCGGCACGGTTAAAAGTAAACGGGTGCAAGCTGTCGACCGGCTATCATGCAGGTAGGTATTGGCTGTATTGCCGTTACCTGCGCAATGTGCGTGCACAACTGGCCCGCCCGGCCTGAGTCCAGACTGAGCTGGGGCCGGCGACTCGGTGACGTATTCGGAGTCGGAACTCGTGCGCGCGTGAACCGCGACAGAGAAACACCGACACAAGACCGATCACGTCTCCGAAAGGCTCGTCAACCACGTATGACTGAACTGACAGAAACAACTGAACTTGCCCCTCAACTAACTTTTGCCAGTCTTGGCGTCCGCGACGAAATAGTCCGCGCACTCGCCGAAAAGGGCATTGAGTCTCCATTCGCCATCCAAGAGCTGACCCTGCCGCTGGCGCTCGCCGGCGACGACCTCATCGGCCAGGCTCGCACCGGCATGGGCAAAACCTTCGCCTTCGGCGTCCCGCTGCTGCAGCGGATCACGGCCGGTACCGCGGAAAGGCCGCTCAGCGGCGCGCCCCGCGCCCTGATCGTCGTGCCGACTCGCGAGCTGTGCATCCAGGTGACCGCTGACCTGAGCCTGGGGGCCAAGTACCTCACCGCTGAGGGCGGACGCCGGTTGTCGGTCGTGTCCATCTATGGCGGCCGGCCCTACGAGCCGCAGGTTGAGGCGCTGCGCGCCGGCGCCGACGTCGTGGTGGGCACCCCAGGCCGATTGCTCGACCTGTGCCAGCAGGGCTTCCTGCAGCTGGGCGGATTGTCGGTGCTGGTGCTCGACGAGGCGGACGAGATGCTCGACTTGGGCTTCCTGCCCGACATCGAGCGCATCCTGCGGCAGATCCCCACTGACCGGCAATCGATGCTGTTCTCGGCGACCATGCCGGACCCGATCATCACGCTGGCCCGCACCTTCATGGACCAGCCGACCCACATCCGGGCCGAGGCACCGCATTCGCTGGCGGTTCACGACACCACCGAGCAGTTCGTCTACCGCGCTCACGCGATGGACAAGATGGAGGTGGTCAGCCGAATCCTGCAAGCCGAGGGTCGGGGCGCGACAATGATCTTCACCCGTACCAAGCGCACCGCACAGAAAGTGGCCGACGACTTGGCCGAGCGCGGTTTCGCGGTGGGCGCCGTGCACGGTGATCTCGGACAGATAGCGCGCGAGAAGGCGCTCAAGGCATTTCGGGCCCGCGAGGTCGACGTGCTGGTCGCCACCGACGTCGCCGCCCGTGGCATCGACATTGACGACATCACCCATGTCATCAACTACCAGTGCCCCGAGGACGACAAGATGTACATCCACCGCATCGGGCGCACCGGCCGCGCCGGCCGCACCGGCATTGCGGTCACCCTGGTGGACTGGGACGACCTGCCCCGCTGGGCCTTGATCGACAAGGAGCTGGGCCTGGGCTCTCCCGAACCGGCCGAGACGTACTCCAACTCGCCGCATTTGTACGCCGAACTGTCCATCCCGGCCGAGGCCGGCGGGAAGGTCGGCGCGGCACGCAAGTCCCCGGTCAAGCGCCGCGAAACCCAAAGCGACACGAAATCAGACAGGCCCCCTCGCGCGCGCTCCGGTTCGACCCGGCAGCGCACCCGCGGCGGCCAACCCGCCACCGGGCACCCGACCGGAAACGGGGCCGCCACCGGCACCACAGGCGCTGCCCTCGATGCCCCCAAAGAGACGCCAGCCGGCAGTGGCGGAGCCACCCGGCGCCGTCGCCGCCGGCGCAAGCCCGCGGACGCCACCGCACCCAGCAGCTGAGCTCGCGCTGAGGCATGGTCAGACCTGAACGCCGGACCAAGGCCGACGTTTTCGCGGCGGCGACGATCGCGGTCGTCGTCGCGGCGACCGCGTCGCTGATCTGGTGGACCAGCGACGCGCGGGCCACCATCAGCCGGCCGGCCGCCGTTCCTGCGCCCAACCCGACTCCGGCCCGCGAAGTGCCGGCCACCCTGAATCAGCTGTGGACTGCCGCCAGCCCTGCCACCACCGCGCCCGTGGTGGCAGGTGGGACGGTCACCACTGGCAATGGACGCCGAGTGGACGGGCGCGACCCGGCCACCGGTGAGTCGCGCTGGAGCTATGCGAGGAACAGCGACCTGTGCGGGGTGTCTTGGGTCTACCACTACTCCGTCGCGGTCTTTCAAGACGACCGCGGTTGCGGGCAGGCCAGCACGCTCGATGGATCCACCGGTCGTCGCGGGCCAGCGCGCAGCAGCTATGCCGATCCGCACGTACAGCTCTCGTCTGACGGCACGACGGTGTTGTCGGCCGGGGAAACCCGCCTCGAACTGTGGCGCTCGGACATGGTCCGGATGCTGGCCTACGGCGAGACCGACGCCCGGGTGAAGCCATCGGTACGAGGCCTGCACTCCGGATGCAAGCTGGTGTCGGCGGCGGCCAGCTCGTCGGCGGTATCGGTGTTCGAGGCCTGCGATAACCAAGCCGACCTGCGGCTCGTCTTATTGCGCCCGGGCAAGGAAGACGACGAACCCCAGCAACACGTCGTGTCCGAACCTGGGATCGGGGCAGGTTCGGGGGCCCGCGTGCTGGCCGTTTGGGAGAACAACACGGCGGTGTACCTGCCCGCAATATCGGGCACGCAGGCCAGAGTCGAGGTGATCGATGAGGCCGGCACCACCGTGTCGAGCACGCTCCTGCCCAAGCCGCCGGCAAACCCAGGCGTGGTGACGCAGACCGGCAACCTGGTGACCTGGTGGACCGGCGATACCGTCATCGTGTTCGAGGTGACCAACCTGGCGTTGCGTTACACCATTGCCGCGGGCGAGAAGACCGTGCCATTGGGGCCTGGCGTGATGATGGCGGGTCAGCTGCTGGTGCCGGTCACCGGTGCGATCGGTGTGTATGACCCGACGAGCGGTGCGAACAGCCGCTACATCCCGGTGAATCGGCCGCCGGGCGCCCTGGAGCCCGGAAGAGCCGTGGTCCCGGCCGTATCGGGTTCGCGAGTGTTCGAACAGCGCGGCGACACCGTAGTGGCCCTGGGCTAGGTGCCTACCGGCTAAGCCTCGATGGCGAATGTCGGGAGCGCTTTGCCGGTCTTCCAGTGCTTGAGTAACGACTGCGCCAGCTCGTCATAGGCCACCGCGCCTTTGTTCTTGCGCCCGGCCATCACCGACGAGCCCGAAGCACTGGCCTCCGCGAAACGGACGGTGCGCGGAATCGGCGGGGCCAGCACCGGCAGGTCGTAACGGTCGGCGACGTCGAGCAGCACATCCCGGGTGTGGGTAGTACGGGCGTCGTACAGCGTCGGCAACGCGCCAAGCAGTCGNNATGACCTCGTCGGCGGCCGTCAGCCCGTTGAGAGTGAGCACACCCAGCGACGGTGGGCAGTCGATGATAATGACGTCGAATTGGTCAGAGACTTTGGCCAGTGCACGCTTGAGCGCATACTCCCGACCGGCCCGCATCAGCAGCATGGCCTCAGCGCCCGCCAAGTCAATGTTGGCCGGCAGTAGCGTCATTCCCTCCATCGTGGCGACCAGCGCTGCGCTCGGTTCGACCTCACCAAGCAGCACCTCGTGCACGGACACGGGTAGTTTGTCGGGATCTTGGCCAAGCGAGAAGGTCAAACAGCCCTGCGCGTCCAGGTCGACGAGCAGGACTCGCCTGCCTTTCTTCGCCATCGCCGCGCCCAGCGAGGCGACCGTCGTCGTCTTCGCGACGCCGCCCTTCTGGTTGGCCACCGCCAAAACCCGCGTTTGTGTCACCGTGCCATCCTGGCACGTTCGGACACCCTGTGCTTCGGGCGACGGACCCAGCAGGTCGTGCGGCAGAATCCTCGGCATGGGCTT